>JAICUS010000701.1 GCA_025935735.1 Solirubrobacteraceae bacterium
CGCGGCGATCCTGCGGTCAAGCCGCGCGGCATAGCCGCCGATTCCAGGAGGGTGACGTCCTCTCGCGCATTGTCGCTGCTCGCCCACGGTGCGAGCGCGGTCTTCCTCGTGGCCGAGGTCACCGCCTGGCTGACCGGGCTGTGGCCGGCGACGCCGCTGACGTTCGCCGTGGCGCTGGCCGTCGTGGCGATCGGCCCGCTCGTGGGGATGCTGCACGTCGCCACCGCCGCCGAAGAGCGCGAGCCCGCCCCGGCGCCCCTGCCCGCGCCGCCCCTCCCCCGCCGCGCAGCCCAGCCCGCGCCCGCCGTTCCGCCGCGGCTCGCCGCCGCCCGCCGCTTCCATGCGTGGCGGGACGGTCATCATTCGCGGGCGTGACGCTCCTCGAGGCCGGCGCCTGCGTGTCGATCGTCGCCGGCGCCGTCCTGCAGGCGGCGACCGGCTTCGGCTTCTCGCTGCTCTCCGCGCCGCTCACGTTCGCCGCGCTCGACCCCGCGCCCGCCGTGGGCCTGCTGCTGCTGCTGGCCACCGAGGTGAACGTGCTGACGGCGGTCGAGGGGCGGCGCCGGCCGCAGCCCGAGCGGGGGTCGACGAAGATCATGCTGGCGTTCTCCGCGCCCGGCGCGTTCGCCGGCGTCGCCGTGCTGCGCGCGCTGCCGGCGGTGGGGATCCAGATCGCGGTCACGCTGGGGATCCTGGGCACGCTGGCCGCCCGCCGCGGCGCCGGCCGGCGCGCGCACGTCCCCGCCTGGGCGGCCGGCTTCGCCGCGGGCGCGCTGACCACCTCGACCTCCACCAACGGCCCGCCGATGCTGCTGCACCTGCTCGACCGCGGCGCCTCGCCGCCCACGGTGCGCGACACGATGACGGTCTGCTTCCTCGGCCTGGCGGCGATCGGCGGGATCGCGCTCGCGGTCACCGGCACGCCGGCGCTCCCCGACGGCACGCTCGTGCTCGGGCTGATCCCGGCCGTGCTGGTCGCCCACCTGGTCGGCCGGCGGCTGTTCACCCGCCTCGCCGCGGCGGGGAGCTACGAGGCGGTGCTCAACGTGCTGCTGACCGTGGCCGCGCTGGCCGGGCTGGTGGGGGTGCTCGTCTAGGCTTCGGGCCGATGGCGCAGGCGCACGGAGACCGGCTCTCGGCCATTGATGCCTCGTTCCTCGCGCAGGAGCGGGCCAACAGCCACATGCACGTCGGGGCGGTGCTGATCTTCGAGGGCCCGGCGCCGGCGTACGAGGACTTCCTCACGCACATCCGCGCGCGGCTGCACCGCGTCCCGCGCTACCGGCAGAAGCTCGCCTTCCCGCCGATCGAGACCGGCCGCCCGGTGTGGATCGACGACGCGAGCTTCAACCTGAGCTACCACGTCCGAAACACGGCGCTGCCCGCGCCGGGCTCGGAGGAGCAGCTGCGCGCGCTGGCCGCCCGCATCCACTCGCAGCGGCTCGACCGGGCCAAGCCGCTGTGGGAGACGTGGCTGGTCCAGGGGCTGGCGGGCGGCGGCTTCGCGCTGATCTCCAAGACCCATCACGCGCTGGTCGACGGGATCGCCGGCGTCGACCTGCTGACGGTGCTCTTCGACGCCACGCCGGTGCCGCAGGAGCTGCCGCACGAGGGCGAGCCGTGGCTGCCGGCGCCCGAGCCGAGCTCGCTGGAGCTCGCCGCGCGCGGCATCCGCGGGCTGGGGCGGCTGCCGCTCGAGGCGGCGGGGCGGGCGCTGTCGGCGGCGACGCATCCCGCGGAGGCGGTCGGGCAGCTGCGCGAGTCGATCGAGGGGGTCGGCGAGGTCGCCTGGGCAGCCTTGAACCCCGCGCCGAGCACGCCGCTGAACGTGCCGATCGGCCCGCACCGGCGGCTGTCGTTCGTGCGCAACGAGCTGGCGGACTTCAAGCGCGTCAAGGACGCGCTCGGCGGCACGGTCAACGACGTCGTGCTGGCCGTGGTGGCCGGCGGCCTGCGCAGCTGGCTGCGCGACCGCGGCGTGCGCACCGAGGGCCTGGAGCTGCGCGCGCTGGTGCCGGTTTCCATACGCACGCAGGAGCAGCGCAGCCACGCCGGCAACCGGATCGTGGCCATGCGCGGCCCGCTGCCCGTCTACGTCGAGGATCCGGTCGCCCGCCTGCGCGTGGTCCGCCAGGCGATGGACGGCCTGAAGGAGTCCAAGCAGGCGGTCGGCGCCGAGGTCATCTCCGGCCTCGAGGCCCTCGCCCCGCCGACGATCCTCGCCCAGGCCTCCCGCCTGCAGTTCTCCACCCGGCTGTTCAACCTGCTGGTCACCAACGTCCCGGGCCCGCAGTTCCCGCTCTACGTCCTCGGCCGCGAGCTGCAGGACCTCTTCCCCGTCGCCTTCCTGCCCGAGAACCAGGCGCTCGCCGTGGCGATCATGTCCTACAACGGCAGCATCGACTTCGGCCTGCTCGGCGACTACGACGCGATGCCCGACATCGAGGACGTCGGCGAGGACCTGCGCGAGTCGCTGGCCGAGCTCGTCGCGGCGGCCGGCCCGCGCCGGCGGACGCGCCGCCGGTCCGCCACGGCCGCTCGCTGAGTCGCGCCGTGCCTGCGCGCGGCCAGCTCCGGCGGGCCGCCGTCCGGGCCGAGCAGGGCGTTCTCGCCCGTCAATCCCGGCGCGTCCAGGGTGTCGAACACGAACGGGAGGTCCATGGCGTGGGCGGCGCCGAGCCGCCCGCCCAACGCGCGGGAGCGCCAGGCGAACTCGTAGATCCAGGTCGGGCCGGGGTGGGCGGCGGCGAAGGCCGCGGTCGGGTCGCGGAAGATCGTGCGGGTGATCCACTCGGCGGCGGC
>JAICUS010000286.1 GCA_025935735.1 Solirubrobacteraceae bacterium
CTCGCGCTGAAGCTGAAGCTCCCGCACATCCTCCGCCACCGCAGGATCGCGAGCATCCGCGTGACCGGCACCGCGACCGCGCTCCTCCAGACGCGCCGCATCGCCGCAACGGTCCGCCCATGAATCGGGTAGGCGCCGGGCTTACCCCGGCGCCTCCCACACCACCGGACATGCGGGTCCGCATCCGGCGGTTCGCGTCGCGTCCCGGAAACGGCGGTAGGGATCGAGGAACCCGTGCAGGCCGTGGCTGGTCCAGTAGGCGTTGGTCAGGGTGGTGGAGAGAATCCAGGAGCCCGCGACACGCCAGGGTCCTTTGCCGCTGAAGGCCCACTCGTGGGCCCTGTGGCGTTCGGCACCGAGTGCTCGCAGGTTGCGGACCCGGGTTTTGGGCCGCTTCCATTCCTTCCAGCGCACCTGCCGCAGCCGGCGGCGCAGCCATGCATCGAGATCTGAGAACGGGCGCTCGCCTTCGGCCAACCGAAAGTAGGCCGTCCATCCGACCGTGAATCGGTTGATGGCGTCGATGCGCCGCTCCATCGCGACACCCCATCGGCGCGCGGTCAGTTCGCGGAGCCGGTCCTTGGCCCGTTGCCGAGACTTCGGGCTGACGCCGATCCTGACCTGGCCGCCGCGACGGTAGAACCCGAACCCCAGAAACGGGCGGGTGCCGGCCGGGGCGACCGCCGACTTGCGTCGGTTCACGCGCAACTTGAGGCGCTGCTCGATGAACTGGGTGATGCTCGCCATGACCCGCTGCCCGGCGCGCTCGCTGGCCACATAGACCCGCAGGTCGTCGGCATAGCGAACGAACCGATGGCCACGCCGCTCCAACTCTGCGTCGAGGTCTGAGAGCATGATGTTGGCCAGCAGCGGCGAGAGCGGCGACCCCTGCGGGGTCCCCTGCTCGCTGGGCTGCCAGCCCGCAGCGCTCATGACCCCGGCCTGCAGATAGCGCCGAAGCAGTCGCAGCAGCCGCGGGTCATCGACCCGCCTGGCGATCCGCGCCATCAACACGTCGTGCCCAACGCGATCAAAGAACGCGTCCAAGTCGACGTCGACCACCCACGCCGCGTCATCCTGCATGAACTGGCGTGCCCGCTCGACCGCCTGATGGGCCGAGCGGCCGGGCCGAAACCCGTAGCTGTGGTCTGAGAAGTGCGGCTCAAACAGCGGTTCGAGCACTCCCAACACGGCTTGCTGGATCAAGCGATCCAGCACCGTTGGCACCCCCAACGGCCGCTGCCCACCCGCCGGCTTGGGAATCATCACCCGCCGGACAGGCCGCGGTCGGTAGGTGCCCGCGTCAAGCGCCGCCCGCACGCCCGGCCAATGCTCCTTGAGCCATGGCCGAAGCTGCGCGGCCGTCATCGCGTCGATGCCCGCGGCACCGGCGTTGCGCTCGACACGTCTAAGCGCCAAGGCGAGGTTCTCGCGGGACATGACCTGCTCCCACAAGCCCAGCGTCTTGGCGGGGTGAGCATCGGTGTCATCCGGCGCCGGGCCGCCGCTGCGCTCTGACCGGACGTCCTCGGGCTTCACCCTCCGACGCTCCCGGCCAGGCCCCCAAACAGGGGGTTGGCTGCGGTCATCGCTGCGGCCACGAGCACGAACGTCTTGGCGCTCGGCTTCGCGTTCGGCCCTTCCCAGCCACCCACACGATCCCGGCTGGTACTACGGCCTCTGCTGACTTCTCCGCGGCGAGCAGCAGCCTCCCGGCCACCGCCGTCCCTTACCACCCGACGATCAACCTCGCGGTGGACGGGCATCCCAGGACACCCACGGAGATCTCCCCGGATAAGAACGACAGCCTTCCCCGCACGCCTGCCGCATTTACGTGACGGCCTCTTGATGACCATGAGCTTCGCCGCGTCGTGCCGGCTCGCCCAGACCGCCCCGCCTCCAATGCGATTCGTGTCCCTCAGGCCACGGGTTACGCCTCCGGCTTCCTTCCCACCCCGCCTCGCGGCGACGCAGTTGCCCTCGGCTTGTGTCGGGATCATCACCTTCACGGGGGACTCACACCCCCAAGCTGCCGCCCATGCCGGGCGTACACGACAATGGCCCTGCATGCAGGGCCTTTCCGAGGAGCCCTCTGCCGGACTCGAACCGGCGACCCCTTCCTTACCATTGAAGCCATTCTTGTGGTGAAAGGTGCTCATTTGCAGCGACTTCCACTCGGCCTCGTCTGGCAGCGATAGCCGCACGTGCGGGAGTTCTGTGGGCGCGTGTTCCGCTGGTGTTCCGCGCTTCTCGCGAGACGGGTCGCCGGGCTCCACGTGGAACGAGCCCGGTCGTACGGCGACGAAACCGCCGCGACGGCCGTCTAAAACGGCCCTGTCCGTCGGCCGGCTGCTACGTCGTCGCGACTCGATACGGTGGGCAAACATGAGCGTCACCACGAGCGGCACCATTCGTGACGAACCAACCGCGCTCGCGGCGCACCATCCGATGGGCCTGTCAACAGGCGTCTTCGATGAAGTTCGCGGCTCCTGGCCGGAGTTGATCGCCGAGGCGTGCGCTTTCTCGACGTACGCGATCGAGCTGTCGGCGCTATCGGAGGACGAGCTTCCGGGGCTGGTGGAGTACCTGGCCGCCTCGCCGCGGCTTCCGTTCCGCTATGTGAGCGTCCATGCGCCCGTGAAGGATCGCGAGCTCGACGAGGCAGCCAGTGCTCGCGCTCTGAGCGAGCTCCCGCTCTGGGTGAGATCGATCGTGACTCATCCCGACGCGCTAGACGAACTCGCGCCCTACCGCGGGCTCGGAACACGCGTGGTCTTGGAGAACATGGATGACCGCAAGCGCACCGGGCACACGGCGGACGAGCTCGAGCTCGTCTTCAACGAGCTGCCCGAGGCTGGTCTCTGCCTTGACGTCGCACACGCGAGCTCGATCGATCCCACGATGGACGTTGCCGAGGAGTTGCTCGATCGGTTCCGCTCGCGGCTGCGACAGGTGCATGTGAGCTCGCTGCGCGAGGGCCGTCACGTTCCGCTCACCCGCGACGACGAGGAGCGATTCGCCAGGATCCTTGAGCGCTGCCGCGACGTGCCGTGGATCCTCGAAGCGCGGCCGCCTGATCGGTGGCTGGTTGAGCTCAAGACGACGACGCTGTTCGCCGTCGGCGCACCGGCAGTCGTCTAGCGATCGTGAACGAGGCGCGTGGCATCGCCGGCCTCGAGGCTGCCACGGGCACCCGGTTCACGCGCATCGCGGCCGCTCGCACGCGGACTGAACGCCGGCTCGGCGAGCGCCGGGAGCGATTCGACTCCGTCAGCATCGACGCGGGAGCGACGGTCGTCCTGATGGGGTCGTGGGGTCGCCGCGAGGTCACCAGCGAGAGCGACGACGATTTCATGGTTCTGTTTGACGGACCGCGCCGCGAGAACGCGCAGCCTGGACTCGCTTGGGTGGCTGAGGTTCTCCGCGCCCGCGCGCCCGGTCCGGAGGAGATGTTCGGCGCGCAGGTGTGGCTCGAGGACCTGCGCGGCAAGATCGGCCGCGACGAGGACACCAACACCAACCTCACGCGTCGCATGCTGTTCGTACTCGAGTCCGTGCCGGTGTGCGGCGAGCAGGCGTACCGACGAGCGCGGCGCGCGCTGCTCACGGGCTATCTCGAGGCCAACGTCAAGCACCATCGCCCGCCGCGGTTTCTGCTCAACGACGTGATCCGGTACTGGCGGACGATCGCGGTCGACTTCGAGAGCAAGATGCGAGCGCGCAAGGGCGAGGGCTGGGGTCTGCGCAACGCCAAGCTCAGGCTCTCGCGCAAGGCGCTGTTCGCCGGCGGCCTGCTCCCCGTGCTCGAGTGCCATCGCTATGCCGCCGATGACATGCTCGACTACCTCGACGAGCGGATGTCGGTCGCTCCGCTTGATCGGATCGCCGATGCGTTCGTGGATCACCACGCCCTCGACGCCGGCGTTCGCGCGCTCAGCGCCTACGATGCGTTCCTGGCGATCCTCCACGATAGAGAGCAACGCAGCAGGCTCAGGGAGCTCGGCGCTGACGGTGCGCGGGACTCCCCAGTGTTCACGCGCGTGGCGGAACTCGGCGAGCACTTCGAGGCCGGGCTGCTGTCGCTGTTGTTCGACGTTCCCGAGCTGCGCCGCTGGGTCCGCGAGTACATCGTCTTCTGATCGCTCGGGCAGCTGCTTCGCTTGCGGTGACGCTCCCACGCGCGGCGCCGCGGGCCGGCGCGCCCGTCGCGCTCGCCTTCGCAGCAGGAGAGGCTCTGAAGACGGGGTCGCTGCAGACCCAATGGGGCTGGCGGCCGCCGCGCTGATCGCCTCCCGGCTGACGATGCCGGGCGCCGGCGTTGTGGATGTCTCGTTCATCGATGGGGCGCTGCGATGACTGCTTCGGGGCCCGGGAAAGCGTCCGCGTCGCGCCGTAGCCTGCGCGCCGTGGATCGAGACGACGACGAGCAAGACGATTTCGCCGGCGTAAAAGACACGGACGAGCTGTGCCGGCGGCTGCTCGGCCCAGCCGGTCAGGGCTTCGGAAACGGCCACCATCAGGAGATCGTCGAGGTGCTAGCCAGGGTCCGTGACCCGGGCGACCTGACCGCATTCTTCGCCGCCCTGCTGATCTGCACAAGCACGCGCTGGGACCGTGTCACGGGCCGGCTGATCGCCGCCCTCGAAACCGGAGGCGTCCTCAGAGACGAGGAGCTCGACGAGCTCGCCAACGCGCTGGTCGTCGACGCCCTCGTGGTCGAGTTCCCGGCCACGTGGCTGTCGCCCGAGTGGCTCGAGATCGATTCCTCCCGTCCGCAGAGCGCTCGCCGGGTTCCGGCAGACGAGCACACGCCGATCACCCTCGCGCGACGGATCGCGCCGCCGCTGCGCCGCTGGTCGACGCGGCGTGTGCTGATGACCGACCCCGGCCGGTACGCCGAGTTGCTCGACCTGGCCGACCGGTTGGATCTGGATGGCCGCGCCGGGCTCCTGCTCGGGCTGCTCGACGCGCGCTACTCGCTGGCGACCGACGACCGCCGTCAACTGATGCAGCGCGCACTCGCGACCGGCATTGCGCGCGTACGACGCGCCGCGCTCGACCTCATGACAGAACTCGACGGCGCAGATGCGGCCCTGGCACGCGCACGGAGCGACCGCGACACCACCGTCCGCGGCTGGCGACCACCTGAGCTCACGCTCAGCGACTCGCTCACGCTGCTGTAGAGACCTCCCCGACGCCTGTGAGTAGGCTTGCGGCGCGTGATCCTCCGCTGCACGACGCGCCTGCTCAACCTCCTGCGCGCCGACGACACGACGCTCGTCGATGCGCCTCCGAGCGACGAGGACTGGTACGCCAACCTGCTCTGGATCGACCGTCGCAAATGCCTGCTGCTCACGCACGCGGGGACGCTGTTTGCCGTGTTCGTCGCCGACGTCCGTGCGCGCCAGCTCAAGACGATCGGTCCGTTCGTGATCGACCACATCGAGGCGGCCCTTGCCGACGAGCGCTGCGCGAGCGGCGCGCTCGGCGTCCTGGACCCGGCAGCGCTGCGGCTGGCCCGCACCGCCAGCCGGCAGGTGCTCGGCTTCATGAACGACAGCATGACGATGTGCCGCAACCACATCGCGGCCAGCGGCGGGCTGGCCGGCGCCGACCTGCGCGGCCTCAACCGACAGCTTCGCCGCACGCTGCACAACCGCGGCGGCGGCTACGTCCAACCGCTCGACCTCGTCGCAGCCCGCCTGCTCGACCGCACCGTCCCCATCGCCGACGAGCCGGCCATCGAGGATGAGCGCGCCCGGCGCGCGCAGCTGGTGCTCGACGCCTTCTACCAGCAACGGGAACGCGCCCGCAGCGGCGACGGCCCACCATCGGCGCGCTTCTCGGGCGATGACGTCATCTACGGCAACCCGCTCGCGTCGATCGGTGACTGCCTGGCCGAGGCCATCAGCTCCGGTGCCACCGCACTCGCGTACCGCGCTACCGACGCCACACCATCCGACCTGGCGAACCTGCGCATCCAGCACGCCGAGTACACCAAGCTCAGCGCCCTGTCTACCATCGCCGCGCTCGAGCTGCTCGCCGCGCACACCGGCGAGCCCAAGCTGTCCGAACGCGACTGGATCACCCGCTGCGCGGTCAGCGAGGCCGTCGAGGCCTGGAACGAGATCCGCGACGAACACAACGGCCTGCAATACGCCGTCACCTCATGGCTCACGCAAGCCCTGCGTACATACCTGAACGCACTGGAGACCGGCTCGAGCATCGAACCGATGGAGATCGCCAAGTGGCTGCTGCACGCGCTCGCCTGGACAGCCGGCGAACTCGCCATTGGCGAAGAACCACCTCAGGCGCCGCCCGTCTGACGCAGCTCCCGACGCGAGCAACGATCGCGGGTACACGGAGTCGGTCGAAGCCGTCCGGCGGGCGGCCGGCGAGAAGCACCAAACATCACCCGAGGAGTGATCCCATGCGGCAACAGGGACAGGTATTCGCCCTCAAGTCGACCGATGCCGTCGGGCGGCCGCAGTGGGCGTACCGCTACCGGCTCGACGGCCGCGACTCACGACGCATCCAATGCGGTGGCTTCACGAGCGAACACGAGGCACGGGAAGCCCTCGAGCGTGAACTCGACGTCGTCCGGCGCAAACACCGTTCGCGCGCCTTGACACTCGACGACCTCGTCCACGAATACCTCGACCAACACGACGCCCAGCCCGAGACGACCGCCAAGTTGCGCTGGCTGCTGGCCAAGGCGACCGGCAGGTTCGGCTCGCTGCTCCTGTCTGAACTCGAGCCACGGGAGATCGCCCCTGGCGAATGACGATCCCGCCCGGCCATCGGTTCGAAGCCACCCAAGCCCTGCGCCAGACCCTCGCGCGCGCCGTCGACTGGGGACTACTCGAGGTCAACCCGGCGAAGGTCGGCGTCGACAACCCGCTGCCGCCACGACGCGAGATGCTGCCATTCGAGTCACGCGAGCAACTCGAAACCCTCGCCGCCGCCCTCGGCCCGCAGTACGGGCCGATGGTGCGCTTCGCCGCTGCCACCGGCCTGCGCCCGGGTGAATGGCTCGCGCTCGAGTGGCGCGAGATTGACCGCGATGCTCGCCAGGTCCACGTGCGTCGTGCCTTCCGCGCCAGTCGCGTGAAGACGACCAAGACCGACCACCCCCGCGCCGTCCCGCTCCACCGCTCCGCCCTCGACGCGCTCGACAGCCTCCCCCGCAGTCCGCGCGAGCCGACCGCGCTGCTGTTCCCGGCGCACGAAGGCGGCTACCTCGACCTGCACAACTGGCGGCCCCGCCACTGGCGCCCGGCCCACGGCCAAGCCGGCATCAGCCCCGTCCGACGTGTCTACGATCTCCGACATACCTTCGCGACGTTCGCGCTTCACGCGGGCGTCGGCACGTTCGAGCTCTCGCGCTACATGGGCACCAGCCTGGTCAACATCGATCGCACCTACGGCCACCTCACACGCGACGGCCATCACCGCGCTCTCGCCCTGCTCGA
>JAICUS010000709.1 GCA_025935735.1 Solirubrobacteraceae bacterium
CATCGTGGATGCCTCGGCGCCGTGGGCGCCGTTGGGGTCGATCGGCCGAGCATCCTCAGGGTGGGCCCTTTGGAGCGAGGCCGATCGGCATCCAGCGGTGATCCACGGTGGCGAGGCGCCGCGAGAATCGGTGGATCCAGGTTTAGGGGAGGTAGGCGTCGGCGAGTGCTTGCGTTGCCGCGTGTGGGTCGCGGCCGGCGGCGGCGCGGAGACGGTCGGCGCCGGTGCGGTCGACGAGTGCCTCGGCGCCCGCCAGCTCGCGCGCGCAGCCGAGCCGCAAGGCCGTCGGCGCGAGTTGCTCGAGCCGGCGGCGCAGGACGTCGCGGGCGGGGGAGGGCTCGCCGGTGGCGAGGTCGGCGAGCTCGGCGTCCATCCCGCGCCGGCAGGCGGCGAAGCGGTTGTGCTCGATCCGCTGGTCGGACGCGCAGCCGAGCCACTCGCCGTTGTCGTGGCGCTCGGCCAGCCAGGCCACGAGCGCATGGACGAACGCGGCGATGGCCGCGGCGTCGGCCACGGTGGCCGGCGTGTCGGCCGCCCGCAGCTCGAGCGTCCCGAACTCCAGGTGCGGGCGCAGCTCGTACCACCAGCGCCGCGGCTCGGGCACCGCGCCGGAGACGACCCCCCAGCGCAGTGCCTCGGCCAGCACGTCGAACGAGCGGATCGCCGGCGGCACGCCCTGGCGGGGCAGCAGCGCGCCGATCAGCGGCCGCACCGTGGCGAAGCCGGTGTCCCGGCCGGCGTGGAACGGCGCGTTGGCGGCCAGCGCGGTGAGCTCGGGCAGGTGGCCGCGCAGCGCGTTGTAGACCGCGAGCGTGCGCTCGCCGCCGCCGACCGCCACGTGCACCTGCAGCGAGCACACCAGCTGGGCGCGGGCCACGTCGCCGTAGTCGGCCAGGATCTCGTCGTAGCGCTCGCCGGCGTTCAGCTCGCCCAACGGCGGCGAGAACGGGTGCACGCCGCCGCCCGCCGGCCGGGCGAGGCCCTCGGCGGCGGCCGCCAATGCCCGCCGGCCCGCGGCCAGCTCGGCGATGGCCGACGGCACATCGGGGAACGGCGCCGTGACGACCTCGGCCTGCGAGGCCGGCAGCTCGAGCTTGACGCGGGGATCGTCGGTGCGGGCGAGCACGGCCTCGGCCACCGGCGCCAGCGCGAGCGTCCCGGGGTCGAGCAGCATCGCCTCCTCCTCGAGGCCCACGGTGAGCGGCGCGACGGCGTCGAAGCGCTCGCGGATGGCGTCGGCCGTCAGCGGGAACGGCGCGGCGGTCACGCCGGGACGGCGTCGCGGTCGCGCAGCGAGGAGGCGTTCTGCGCCCACGCGCCGAGCACGTGCGCCGCCCAGCGCGCCTCGACCGCCAGCAGCGCCCGCGCGCCCCAGACGATGTCGGCGGCCAGCTCGGGCTGCTGGCGGGCCAGCCCGCCGGCGAGGTCGACCGCGGCCACGCTCTCGTGCACGGCGTCGGCCACGACGTGGACGTCGAAGAACGCGGTCGCGTCCTCGCCGCAGCCCAGCCGGCGCAGCCCCTTGGCGTAGCGCCCGTTGGGCAGCGAGGACGTCATCTCGAACACCGCCAGGTGGCCCACGAGCGCGCCGCGCCGGCGCCGGTGCAGACCGAGCAGCGACATCAGGTTCACCGTCGACAGCGTGACCGACGGGATGCGGTCCAGGTACGCGCCGTAGGCCTCGTCCAGCCCCAGAGCGGTCATCGCCCGGGCGAACAGCGCGGCGTGCACCTGCTCGGGCCGCCCGCCGCCGTACTCGTCGGCCTGGATCTCCACGAGCGCGGCCTTCGGCGGCCCCCACAGCCGGGGGATCGCCCACGAGTGCGGGTCCGCCTCCTTGAGCTGGTAGGCCGAGCGGTGGATCACGAACTCCTCCACCTGCTCGCGCGTGGCCTCGCGCTCGACGAACTTCGACAGCGACGGCGCCTCGTCGGCCTGGACCAGCTCGCGCAGCACCGCGTCGACCTCACCGGGGTCGGGCGCCGCGCCCGGCGCGCCCACCAGCTCCTCCAGCTCGGCGGCGAAGCGCTCCTCCAGGCGCGCCCGGAAGGCGAGCAGCGCCGGCTCCCACTCCCACCCGGGGTCGACGCCGGCGAACCCGCGGTAGTGCAGCTCGTAGCAGCAGTAGAGCGCGAGGTGCAGGTCCTCGTGGTCCTCCGGCGGCGGGGCGTCGAGCGCGTGCGGGGGCCGGCGCAGCGCGCCCAGGAGCGCGGCCGACGCGGGGCCGCGCGGCTTCGGCAGCCGCGGGCTATCCACCCTCGCGCCCCTGCTCGGGCCCGCTCGGGCAGCGGAAGCGCACGAGCGCGTGCGTGCCGTCGCAGAACGGCCGCAGTCGCGACTTCCCGCAGCGGCACAGCGCCACCGTCTCGCGCCCCGGATCGATCTCGTTGCCGTCCTGGTCGACCAGCCGGAACGGCCCGCGCACCAGCAGCGGCCCGTCGCGGTAGGGCGTGATCGACACCACGGGCTCGGTCATGCGGCGGCGGCCCTCCCTCGAAGCACGAGCACGTCCTCGTCGTCCTGGCCCGCGCGCAGCACGCCCTCCTGCTCGAGTACGCCCCGGCGCTCGCGCACCAGCGGGCCCAGCGGCCCGCGCTCGCGCTCGGCCACGTCGGCGCGCAGGCCGCGCCCCGTGTAGGCGTGCAGCGTCGCCTCCGCGCCCACGATGTCCGAGTGCACGAGCAGCAGCGTCCCACCCGGGGCCAGGTGCGCCGGCGCCAGCGCGCAGATGCGGTCGAGCAGCGCGCGGCCGTCGGCGCCGGCGTCCCACGCGCGGG
>JAICUS010000500.1 GCA_025935735.1 Solirubrobacteraceae bacterium
TGCGGCTCGGGCGCGGCGTGGGCGCCGCCGGAGGTCAACTCGAGGTGCGCACCGGTGCCGGGGACCTCGAGGAACACGCCGTCGTAGCCGGCGTGGTCGCGGAAGCCGCCGAGCTCCACCAGCCCGAGCCCGTCGCGGTAGAAGGCGACGACCTCGGCGAGGCGCTCGGTGTGGCGGGCGACGCGCAGCTGCACGGCCTCAGGCCCCCGCGGCGGCGAGCGCGACGTCGAGGGCCGTGCGCAGCGGGGCGAGGTCGCCGCGCACCTGCGAGAGCAGCAGGCCGCCCTGGTAGGCGCTCAGCAGCGCCGTGGCCAGGCGCTCGGGCTCGTTCACGCGCAGCCGGCGCAGCCCGTCCGCCAGCGCCTCCGCCCAGCGCGCGAAGCCGCGCTCCAGCGCCGCGCGGGCCTCGGGGTCGCCCTCCGCCAGCTCGGCGGCCAGCGCGCCGAGCGGACAGCGGACCGGGTGGTCGCCGTGCGCGTAGGAGTCGACCAGCTCGTCCGCCCAGGCGCGCAGGTCGGCCGGGGTGGAGAGCTGCTCGAGCCGCGGCCGCTGGGCGTCCAGCACGGTGGCCACCTGGCGCTCGACGACGGCGTGGACGAGCTCGCGCTTGTCGGCGAAGTAGTGGTAGAGCTGGCCCTTGCCTGTGCCGCTGGCGGCGATCACCTGGTCCAGCCCGGTGGCGCTCACCCCCTGGCGGTGGAACAGCGTGGCCGTCGCGTCGAGGATCCGCTCGCGGGTGGCCCGGCCGCGGTCGGTCGGCGGCGCGGCGCTCATGCCGGGCACTCCTCGCGCGCCGGGGCCGTGGCCGCCAGGCCGGCGGCGAGCACGACGAACGCCCCGCCGGCGAGCTGGACGGTGCCGAGCCGCTCGCCCAGCAGGACGAGCGAGGCCACGGTGCCGAACAGCGGCACCAGCGTGAGCACGAGGCCGGCGGCGGTCGCGGTGACGCGGGCGATGGCCGCGTTATAGAGCAGGAAGGGGATGACGCTCGCCAGCAGGCCGACGGCCAGCGCCGCGAGCAGATGGCCGGCGTCGGCGTGGCCGAGGTGGCTGTGATGCGCGGCGGCGGCGCCCGCGCCCACCGCGAGGCCGATCGCCGCCGCCACCAGCATCTGCGCCGCGGTGAGCGAGAGCGTGTCACGCCCGGGGACCACGTGCTTGGCCAGCACGCCGTAGCCCGCCGCGGCCAGCGAGGCGGCGAGGACCAGCAGGTCGCCCGCCACCGAGGACGCGCCGCCGCTCGCGTGCAGGGAGACGAGCACGGAGCCCGCGACGCCGGCCGCCAGCGCGACGCGGAGCCGCGGCCCGAGCCGCTCGCCCAGCAGCGCGGCGGCCAGCGCGGCGGTGAACAGGCTGTCGGTGGCCAGCAGCAGCGCGCCGTCGGTCGCCGCGGTGTGGGCGATGCCGATGTCGAAGAGCAGGAACGCGATGCCCGGCTCGAGCACGCCGAGCAGCACGACCGCCGCGCTGGGCCGGCCCGGCCGGGCGCCCCGGACGAGCGCCGCGACGCCGAGGCACGAGGCGCCGGTGGTGACCTCGACGGCGAACAGGTCCAGCGGCGTGATCTGGCCGATCGCCACCTTGCTCAGCGCGGTCGACACGCCCCAGCAGAGCGAGGCCAGCAGGAGCGCGAGCACCGCCGACGAGCTGGGGTTGCGCGACTTCTGTACCATGCAGTCCAATGACTGTACCAAATGGTCCACTCGATGACGAGGCGCTCTACCGCCGGGGGCTGGCGACGCAGCTGCGCTGCTGCGAGGCGATCGCCCGCGGCGCCCGCGGCGCGGCCATGCTGCGCGCTCCCGGCGTGACGGTCGGGGTCTTCCCGCACGAGCCCGAGCGCTCGATCTACAACAACGCCGTGCTGGAGCGCGGGCTCGGACCGGCGGAGCGCACGGCGGCGCTGGACGCCATGGAGGCCGCCTACGCGTCGGCCTCCATCGACCGCTTCGCCGCCTGGACGCACGAGAGCGACGAGGCGATGCGCGCGGACCTCGCCGCCCGCGGCTACACGCTCGCGGAGTCGACGCGGGCGATGGGCATGGCGCTGGGCGAGCTGCGCGTGCCGCGGCCGGAGCTCGAGTTCGCCTTCGGCGGCTGGCCCGAGTACGTGCGCCGGATGCACGAGCACGGCGCGCCGCCGGGGCTGTACGCGGGCGTCGACCCCGCCGGGTTCCAGGTGCTGCTCGCCCGCCGCGGCGACGAGTGCCCGGCCATGGCGCTCGGGTTCGCCGACGAGAGCGACTACGGGATCTACAACGTCTCGACGCTCGAGCACGCGCGCCGGCGCGGGCTGGCGACCGCGCTGACGGCCCGGCTCGCGCACGACGCCGCCGCGCGCGGCCACCTGACCGCGACCCTGCAGTCCACCGAGATGGCCGAGCGCGTCTACGCGACGGTCGGCTTCCGCGACCTCGGCCGCATCCTCGAGTTCGCTCCCTAGCCCGGGAACCGGGCCGCCCGGCCGCGGTGTAAGAGGGGCATGGTGCGCAGAATCCTGGTGGCGACGAGGGCGGTGCTGGTCGTGCGCGGGCGCCGGCGGTGAAGCGCGGGAACCTCCCGGCCGCGAGAACGGTACGAATGGGCGGTGGAGCGAACCCCCGCCGCGGAGGCCGAGCTGATCGCGCGGGCGCGCGACGGGGACACGACGGCCTACGCGGCGCTCATCCGCCGCCACCAGGACGTGGCCTTCCGCACGGCGATGCTGATCACGGGACATCCCCAGGACGCCGAGGAGGCGGCGCAGGACGGCTTCCTCAAGGCCTGGCGGGCGCTCGGCCGCTTCCGCGCCGGCGAGCCGCTGCGGCCGTGGCTGCTGACCATCGTGGCCAACGAGGCGCGCAACCGGCGCCGCTCGGCCGGCCGGCGCGAGCGGCTGCTGCTGCGCGCCGCCGCCGCGGCGGCCGTGGCGCCCGGGGCCGAGGAGCCGCGGCTCGGCCACGACGAGCTCGCGGCCGCGCTGGGCCGGCTGCGCGACGACGACCGCGTGGTGATCGGCTGCCGCTACCTGCTCTCGCTCTCGGAGGCCGAGACGGCAGCCGCGCTGGGCGTCGCCCGCGGCACGGTCAAGTCGCGCCTGTCGCGGGCGCTGGAGCGGCTGCGGGCGGAGGTCGGCGATGCGTGACCTCGAGCGCGAGCTGCGCGCGCTGGAGCTCGAGTGGCCGCCGACGCCCGACCTGGCCGCGCTGGTCGTGCCCCAGCTCGCCCGTCCGCGCCGGCGCGCGTGGCTGAAGCGGGCGGCGGCCATGCTCGCGGTGCTGGTGGCCGGCGGGCTCGCGGTCTCGCCCGCCGCGCGCTCGGCGCTCGGCGACCTGCTCGGCCTGCACGGCGCGCAGGTGCGCCGGGAGCCCGTCCCGCCGCACCCCACGGCGCATCCGGGACGGCTCGGCTCCGGGCTGCGGCTCGGGCGCGCGGTCACGCTCGCCCAGGCCCGGGCGGGCGTGCGCTTCCGGTTGACGCTGCCGCCCGGGCTCGGCGCGCCCGACGCCGTCTGGCTCGCGGCGACGCGCGGGCAGCCCACGCGGGTGTCGCTGATCTACGGCCGCCGCCCCGGCATCCCGGTGTCGCCGCACACGAACGTCGCCGTGCTGGTCAGCGAGTTCCGCGCGACGGTCACGCCCGTGCTGGGGAAGGCGCTGGGCACGGGAGCGAAGCTGACCCGGATCGCCGTGCCCGGCGGCCGCGCGTATGCCATCACCGGCAAGCCGCACGGATTCGTGTGGCTGCCGCCCGGCGGCGAGCCGCAGTTCGAGGAGCGCCGGCTCGCCGGGACCACGCTGCTCGTCGAGCGCGGCGACGGCGTCCTGCTGCGGGTCGAGGGCGAGCTCGCGCCGGCGCGGCTGCGGCCGCTCGCCCGGGCGCTGGCGCGCGGCTGACAGGCGCCGTCCGCCCGCGCACAGTGCGGCGATCGGGCCTCGTGGCGCCCGAGCACGCTGACCGAAAAGGCAAGCCCAAGGAGGAACCATGGCGAAGCCCGGCCCCCATCCCGAGGCGCCCCGGCAGCGCGAGGTCTACGCGCCCCAGCGCCCGCCGGCCGGCGGCCGCTTCCAGGCGACCGATCCCCTGGGCGGCGACCCCACCCCGGCGGCGCCGACCCCACCGCCCGGCGGCGACTGGCGCGCCGGCGTGGCCACCGCCAGCGGGCTGAACGCGCTCGCCGGCATCTGGCTGATCATCGCGCCGTTCGTGCTCGGCTATCGCAACGGCGATCCGTACTGGAACGACATCGTGTTCGGCGCGATCGTCCTCGTGCTGGGGGCGATACGCGCGTTCGGCGCCTACCGCCAGTCGTGGATCAGCTGGGTGAACGCGCTCATCGGCGTGTGGATCTTCATCTCGGCGTTCTGGCTGGACAGCTCCGGCCGGGCGATCTGGAACGACATCATCCTCGGCGTGATCGTCTTCGTGCTCGCGATGCTCAGCGCGGGCGCCAGCGAGGACGCCGCCTACGCCGAGCGCGCCTGGTACCGCCGCTGACCCGCCGCGGGGGGCGGGCGCCCCCCCCGCCCCCCCGCGCCCCCCCGGGCACCCGGGCACCCCCGGGTGAACGGGGCGGACCCCCGGGGGGCGGGGGCCCCGACAAA
>JAICUS010000340.1 GCA_025935735.1 Solirubrobacteraceae bacterium
GCGAGCGGGCTCTATGTGCAGGCGCGGCGGCAGGGCGGGACGGCGGCCTCCGTGGTGGAGAGCGGGGTGCCGCTGGCGTCGGCGATCCGCGACCGCAAGCCGGATGAGGTGCGCAACCGCCTGCAGGCGCTGGCCAAGCGCAGCGGGGCCGCGTACATGAAGCTCGAGGTCACCGGGCTCGGGACGTTCGAGACGGGCGACCGGTCGGCGGTGGCGGCGGCGCTGGCGGATCTGCAGGACTCCAACGGCCGGACTATCGGGCGGCTCACGGTCTCCACCACGAGCGCGCAGGAGTACGCGGACCGGATCAAGGCGATTCTCAAGGTCGACGTGCGGATCGACGAGGGCGGTGCGGTGGCGGCGACCACGCTGCCCGCGGCGAACGACGTGGAGCTGCCGACCAAGTCCGGCGGCCAGGTGACGATCGGCGACAACAAGTACCGCGTCACGTCGTTCACGGCGGACTCCCAGAGCGGCCGGGCGGTCACCGTGCGGCTGCTGGCCCGCGTGCCCCGCCACGGGGTCAAGGGCGGCGCCATCGCGGTGATCGCGTTGATCCTGGCCTTCCTCATCCTCGCCGGCGTGTTCGCCCTGGCGGTGGGCCGCACGCTGCACATCGAGATCCAGCGACTGCTGCAGGCCGCTCAGCGGCTCGGCCGCGGCGACTTCAGCGTCACCGTGCCCGCCGAGGGCAACGACGAGTTCGCGGCGCTGGGCAAGGAGTTCAACCGGATGGCCCGCCAGCTGGAGGCGCGGCTGGAGGACCTGCGGCGCGAGCGCGGGCGCCTGCAGGAGGCGATCCGGCGCGTCGGCGAGTCGTTCGCCCGCGGGCTGGACCGCCACGGCGTGCTCGAGATCGTGGTGCAGACGGCGGTCGACGGCGTCGGCGGGGCCGCCGGCCGGGCGACCATCCGCAGCCGGCCGGACACGCCGATGGAGGAGATCACCCGCACCGGGGACCCCGACGCCTACGAGAAGGCGCTGCACGCCGCCGAGCTGGCGGTGATGGACGCCGGCACCGTGGCGGAGATCCAGATCGGCGGCGTCAGCGCGCTCGCCGCGCCGCTGGCCGCCACCGAGGGCGGCGACCGCGTGCTGGCGATCGTCTCCGTCGCGCGCGGCGACCGCAGCTTCCAGCCCCAGGAGAAGGAGCTCTTCTCCTACCTCACGAGCCAGGCCGCGGTGTCGGTGGAGAACGTCGACCTGCACGAAACCGTGCAGCGCCAGGCGGTCACGGACGAGCTCACCGGCCTGTTCAACCACCGCCGCTTCCAGGAGGTCATGTCGGCCGAGGTCGAGCGGGCCCGGCGCTACGACCAGGAGATGGGCCTCATCATGCTCGACATCGACAACTTCAAGCTGGTCAACGACACCTACGGCCACGTGCAGGGCGACATGGTCCTGCGCGAGGTCGCCCGGGTCCTGCGCCAGTCCGCGCGCGACGTCGACGAGCCCGCCCGCTACGGCGGCGAGGAGATGGCGGTCGCGCTGCCGCAGACCGACCTCGACGGCGCCTATCGCTTCGCCGAGCGCGTCCGCCAGCGCATCGAGGCGCTCGAGCTGCCGCTGCTCAACGGCGACGGCAGCGTGAAAGTGACGGCGTCCTTCGGCGCCGCGTCGCTGGCCAGCGCCGACCCGCAGGACAAGGCGGGGCTGGTGGCCGCGGCGGACGCCGCGCTGTATGAGGCGAAGCGTTCAGGAAAGAACCGCACCGTGAAGGCGCAGTAGGCTGAAGGGGAAGGAGGTCGCGATGGGACTGCTCGACGACGCCATCCGAGAGCACCTGGAGCTCAAGCGCCAGCACGGCGCCGATCCCGACGAGGTCGCGCGCCAGGAGCAGGAGGCCTTGGGCCCGGGTCAGCGCAACGAGTTCGCGCAGCCGGCGGCGGACGCCGACGCCGCTGCGCCGCCGGCCGAGGAGCCCGCCACGACCGTGCTGCCGGTCGAGCCGGAGCCGGAGTCCGCCGCGCCGGAGGAGCCGGCGCCCGATCCCGAGGACGCGCTGCCCGCGGGCGAGCCCGGGGTCCCGGAGGAGCCGACGGCCGAGCACCCCGTGGCCGCGCCCGGCTACGACGAGGACCCGTGGCTCGAGGAGGACCAGGACGAGGTCCCCGCCGACGAGGCGCTCGAGTCCCGCCCGCCCACCGGCGAGGAGGACGTGCTCGAGGAGACGCCCGAGTTCCTCCAGGAGACGCCAGAGCACGACCGCCTGTGGTTCGAGCAGAAGCCGCCGCGGGACTTCGACTGGGACAAATAGCGCGCCCGGGGAGTGGAGGCGAGGGGAATCGAACCCCTACTTCGGCCGTGCAAAGGCCGCGTGCTCCCATTATCACTACGCCCCCGGGTCAGCTCAGCTTAGGGCGACCGCGCGCGCGGCGACCGCCTCGACCGTCGCGAGGTTGATGTCGACCGTGTCGCGCACGTCCGGGGCGTAGCCGCCGGCGAGCACGACGACGACCGGCGCGCCGCACGCCGCCAGGCGGTCGAGGACCAGCTCGTCGCGGGCGCGCAGGCCGTCCTTGGTCAATGCCAGGCGGCCGAGGCGATCGCCCTCCCACGGGTCCGCGCCGGCGAGATAGAAGGCGACGTCGAACGGCTCCGCCAGCGCGACGTCGAGCGCGCCGCACAGCGCCTCGAGGTACGCCGCGTCGCCGGTGCCCGACGGCAGGTCGACGTCGAGGTCGGACGGGATGCGCTCGAACGGGTAGTTGCGCGCGCCGTGCAGCGACAACGTGAACGCGTCCGGGTCGGGGCCGAGCAACTGCGCGGTGCCGTCGCCCTGGTGGACGTCGCAGTCGACGACCACGGCCCGGCGCGCGACGCCCTCGGCCCGCAGCCGGGTCAGCGCCACCACGACGTCGTTGAACAGGCAGTAGCCGCGGGCGAAGTCGCGGCCCGCGTGGTGGGTGCCGCCGCCCAGGTTCATGCCGATCCCGCGCTCCAGCGCCCGCCGGGCCGCGCACACGGTTCCGCCGACCGAGCGCCGGCCGCGCTCCACGAGCACGCCGGACCACGGCAGCCCCAGGCCGCGCTGCTCGCGCAGCGTCAGCGTGCCCTCGCGGATCCGCTCCAGCAGCGCCGGCTCGTGCACCGCGGCCAGCCACTCCCACGGCACCGCCTCCGCCTCGCGCACCGTGGCCAGCCCGGCCGCCTCCACCCGCTCGCGCAGCAGCCCGTACTTGGAGATCGGGAACTTGTGCCCCGCGGGCAGCGGGATCCCGAAGCGGTCGTGCGACCAGACGTCCATCGACGCCTAGAATGACCCACGGGTCGGGCACACTGCCTCTCATGGCGATCTATGGGGGCATCGATCTCGGCGGGACGAAGATCCAGGCCGCGATCGTGGACGAGGACTCCGACCACGAAGTGCTGGGCGCCAAGCGCGACCAGACGCCGCTGAAGGGCGGCCCGAAGGCGATCGCCGCGCGGATGGCCGAGGTGCTCAAAGAGGCGGCCGACGACGCCGGCGTGAAGATCGACAAGCTCGCCGGCGTCGGGGTCGGCTCTCCGGGCGGCGTCGATGACGCCAAGGGCACGGTCACCGGCGCGAACAACCTCTCGGAGTGGACCGGCTCGTTCAACCTGCGCAAGGCGCTGGAGAAGGAGCTGGACACCCCGGTGTCGCTGGGCAACGACGTCGACCTGGCCACCGACGCGGAGTTCCAGATCGGCGCCGCGCGCAAGTACGACTCGCTGCTCGGCGTCTTCTGGGGTACCGGCGTCGGCGGCGGCGTGATCCTCAACAAGGCGCCGTGGAACGGGCGCGGCACGGCCGGGGAGATCGGCCACATGGTCGTCCGCGTCAACGGCGCGCAGTGCGGCTGCGGGCGGCGCGGGTGCATGGAGGCCTACGCGGGCCGCGGCTCGATGGAGAACCGGGCCCGCCGGCGCGTGGAGGCCGGCGACAAGACCGTGCTGTTCGAGATCATGGAGGAGCGCAAGCGCGACCGGCTGTCCAGCGGCATCTGGGAGCGCGCGCTGGCCCGCGACGACCAGATGGCGATCGAGCTGCTGGAGGAGGCCGTCGAGGCGCTCGGCGCCGGCGTGGCCTCCGCGGTCAACCTGCTCGACCCCGAGGCGGTGGTGGTCGGCGGCGGGCTCGGCATCCGCCTGGGCGACCACTGGGTGAAGAAGATCCGCAAGGCGATGCTCCCGCACCTGTTCGTCGACGACGACCCGCCGGCGGTGCTGCTGGCCGAGCTCGGGGACCTCGGCGGCGCGCACGGCGGCGCGCTGCTGGCCGCCCGCAAGGCGAAGGCCTAGAGGGGCAGCCGCGCCTCCACCTCGAAGCCGCCGCCCGGGATGCGGGCGGCGTCGAGCTCGCCGCCGTGCGCCCGGGCGCGCTCGCGCATGGCCAGCAGGCCGTCGGGCGGCTCGGCGCCGGTGCGCAGGCCACTGTCGCGGACCTGCACGGTCAGCAGCCCGGGCCGCCAGGTGATCCGCACCGTGGCCGGCGCGCCGCCCCCGTAGCGGTGGACGTTGGCCAGCGCCTCCTGCACGATCCGGTAGACCCCGCGATCGAGGCTCGGCGGGATCGGGCGCGGCCGGCCGTCGACGTTCAGCGTGGCCGGGATGCCCGCGGTGCGGGCGCGCTCGACCAGCTCCGGCAGCTGGGCGATCCCCGCATGCGACACCGGCTCGGGCGCCGCGCCGAGCACCCCCAGCGAGCGCCGCAGCTCCGCCGCCGCCTCCTCGGCCTCGCGCCGGATGGCCCGCAGCGCGCGGTCGGCGTCATCGTGGCCGCCCGCGGCCTGGAGCGCGATCGCGCCCAGGTCCTGCGTGGCGACCTCGTGCAGCTCGCGGGCGATCCTGGCGCGCTCCTGGAGCACCGGGACCTCGGCGGCGGCCTGCTGCTCGCGCTCCAGCGCCGCCAGCATCTCCAGCCGCTCGCGCGAGAGCTCGCGCAGCCGGCGGTACAGCTGGACGGCCACGACGGCGAGCACGACGGCCACCACCCAGCCGAGCCAGGTCATCACTCATAGACGACGACGTCCGGGCGCGGGTGCAGGTGCATGACCTCCCGCGGCGTCATCGTGTCCGTGTCCTCGTGGTAGAAGAGCTTGAAGCCGCGGTGGAAGCCGCGCGCCTGGGCCATGAACCCTTTGTACTTGGCCACCTTGAGCGTCTGCGTGCCGAAACCGTCGACGTTGAGCACATAGGCCAGGCCCGGCGGGCGCTTGAGCTCGGGCTCGGGGACCATGCCGTCCGTGAACTCGTGGACGAGGAAGAGCTTCTCCGGCAGGTCGTGGCGGCGGGTGAGCTGGGACAGCCAGGCGGCCGTGGCGTTGACCTCGCGCGCGCCGACGTGGCCGATCACCTGGCCGGGGATCTGGCCCGGGTCCATGCGCCACTCGGGGTCGAGCGCCAGCCCGACGTCCGGCAGCTTCAGCCAGCGCCGCAGTCGCGTGGCCTCGGTGAAGAAGTCCGAGCGCCCGGGCTGGATGTCCAGGATCAGCAGCGCCTTCGCCCGTCGCGCCGCGCGCAGGTAGCGGCGGATGATCGACGCCGGCTGGCGCAGGTTGTAGCGGTCGCCGTCGCCGGGCGAGTTCGCGGCGACGACGGCGAGCAGCTCGAGCGCCGGCATCACCGGCCGGCCGTGGCGCCCGTAGGGCCGCGCCTGGCGCTCGAGGCGCCTGACGGCATGCGCCGGCGTGCCGATCCCCAACACGCCGAGCTGCGGGTCCTGCGGCGCGCCGTAGTACGCGACGACCCGGTAGCGCGGCAGGATCGTCCGGCCGCCGCGCGGCAGCTGGGGCGGCGGCGTGGGCGTGGGGGTGGCCGTGGGGGACGTCGCGGCGTCCGCCGCCGGGCGCGAGCCGCCGCCGGTCAGCACGTGCACGAGCACGACCCCACCGATCACCACGGCGGTGAGCACGCCGAGGGCGACCAGGCGGCGGCGCCGGTACACGTGGGCGGGTGCGGGGGCACGGGTCATTCGCAGCGCACCGTACCCGCCGCCGCCCGCCCGCGCGCCTCATTTGCCTGCGCCGTGCCGCTCCCGGCGAACTGCGGCTGGGTAGGGTGGCGGTCCCTTCGCGGCGGTCGCGAGGGTCGGGTGTGGGCGAGTCGTGGGCGGAAGCGAAGGAACCGATCACGTTCGACCGGGTCCGCGTTTGCTCAGGGAATCGGGCGTAAAGTTTGTCGAGCTGAACCCGCCTGAGGTGACACGCGCCTCCGCGGGAGCGACCCGGACGCTCGCGCCCTACACGCCCTCGGCGCGGAACCCCCGATCCAGTAGCCGCATCGCCTGCGACCCCGTGTCGGGCGAGTGCAGGAGCACCACGCCGAGGTCGACGTCGCCGCGGCGCGCCGTCGCCACCAGGCAGTGGCCGGCCGCGTCGGTGTACCCCGTCTTGACCCCGGTCGTGCCGCGGTAGCCCAGCCGCAGCAGCGGGTTGTTGTTGTAGAGGTAGAGCTTGTGGCCCTTGATGGGGAAGGGCAGGATGATCGAGCGGGTCCGGACGATCTTCGCCAGCCGCGGCACGCGCAGGATCGCCCGGGCGAGCATCGCCAGGTCGCCCGCGCACGAGTGGTTGCCGGCGTCGTAGAAGCCGCTGGGCGAGGTGAAGTGCGAGCAGACGAGCCCCATCGCGGCCGCCCGGGCGTTCATGGCGTGCACGAACTCGCGCACGCTGCCGGAGGAGCGCTGGGCGAGCGCGATCGCCGCGTCGTTGCCCGAGGGCAGCAGCAGGCCGTAGAGCATCGGCTCGACCTTGACGCGCTTGCCCTTGGGCAGGACGCCGA
>JAICUS010000435.1 GCA_025935735.1 Solirubrobacteraceae bacterium
CACGTCGGTCACTGCGGCGTCTCCGCCCGGGCCTGCCGCAGCTTGGAGATCCCGCCGTAGCGGAGCACGAGCAGCACCAGCCCGAACAGCGTGATCGGCACGACGATCACGAATCGCAGCATCAGCAGGTAGGCCACCGCGGTGCCGCCCGTCCCGCCGAGCGCCTTGATGCCGATCGCCACCGCCGCGTCCTGGGTGCCGGCGTAGGCCGGCCCGGACGGGATCATGGAGAAGACGCTGGCCAGCGCGACCAGGTAGATGCCGTCGAGCGGGCCCATGCCGAAGCCCACGGCGGCGCCGACGGCGATCCACACCGCCGCCTCGGTCGCCCAGATGGCCAGCGTCATCGCCAGCAGCCGCAGGCCGTGGTGGGCGCGGCGCAGGCTCAGCGTGGCCGAGGCCATCGGCGCGAGCATGGCGTGCAGGCGCTCGTTGCGGCGCACCACCCGCCAGCCCAGGAAGGCGATCAGCGCGAGGGCGGCGACGGTGATGGCGATGATCTCCACCTTGCCGCCGCCGACCGTGCCCAGCAGCCCGTAGCCGACGACGACGAACAGCACCACGAGCACGACGACGTCCAGCACCCGCTCGGCCACCAGGGTGCCGACCACGGTCCGCCGAGAGGTCGGGGCGCGCGGCGCCATCAGCACCACGCGGATCGCGTCGCCGGCGCGCGCGGGCAGGACGTTGTTGCCCATGTAGCCGATGACGGTCAGCGCGTAGGTGTCCTTGCGCGACGGGTGCGCGCCCTCGTCGGCCAGCAGCCGCTGCCAGCGCTCGCCGCGCACCAGCGTGGCCACCGCGTACAGCGCCACGGCGCCGACCAGCGCGAGGATCTGCCCGGCGGTGTGGGGGAGCCGCGGCGCCTGCTGCTTGGACGCCCACCACACGACGGCGCCCAGCGCGACCACCGAGACGGCGGCGCCGAGCAGCGACAGGTGCGAGCGCCGCCGGCGCGGAGCCGGGGCGGGGGCGACGGGCGACAGGGCCAGGGGATGCTCCGAAGTGGGCGATTCGGTGCTCACGGGGCGCCAGTCAGGATAGGCCGGGCCCGGACGGCCGCCACCCCATCAGGTGAGTCCGATCTCACGTGCGCGGGCGACGGCGGCGGCCGGGCCGTCGGTCCACGGCTCGCCGTGGCCGAACACGGTCAGCCCGGCATCCACGCGCTCGAGCGCGTCCAGCGAGGCGAGCATCCCCTCGTTGCTGAACGCGAACGCGCTCGGCAGCAGCTGCGGTCCGCGCGCGCCGGTGAGCACGTTGTAGGTGCACAGCGCGTCGCCGGCGATCAGCACCCCGCGGTCGGGCAGGTGGAACGCCACGTGGCCCGGCGAGTGGCCGGGCGTCGGGACCACGCGCGGGCGCCCGGGGACGTCGAGGTCGCCGTCGGCGAACGTCGTCACCGCGCCGATCTTCGTCGGCTTGGCCCCACCGTTGCGCGCGCCGGAGAGCAGCAGCCGGTAGGGCGCCGGCCGGCGCAGGTAGGGGAGCATCGACCCCTCGCGCTCGTGCTGCTTGCCGGTCCGGGCCATCTCCGCGTCGGCCTCGTGCACGTAGACGGGCGCGCCCGCGTCGCGGCGCACGCTCTCGGCCATCCCGACGTGGTCGGAGTGCGCGTGGGTGAGGATGACCGCGTCGATGGCGGAGATGCTCGACCCGCGCGAGCGCAGGTAGGAGTCCAGCTGCGCCCGGAAGCCCAGGAAGCCGCCGTCCACGAGCGTCATCCGGTTGCCGTCCTCGATCAGGTAGCAGTTGACGAGCGCGTTGCCGAGCCGGTGCACGCCGGGCGCCAACTGGTAGGGAGCGTCGGGCATGCCCGCAGCTTGGCAGGGTTCGAACCCGTGCGAGAGGCTGGACGGATCGCTTGACGACGTGTACCTTCAAGTCTCACATGGCGTCCCGCAAGCTCACGAGCCACACCTCCCAGCCCGCTCTGACGGGTTGGCCGGCGTTCGTGGGCATGGCGCGGGTGGACGCCGACGCGCTCATCACGAACCAGCCGCGCGGCTACTAGCGGACGGAGCACACCATGCACCTGTCCGCGAGCACCGCGGGCAGGCGTCGGGTGACGCGCTGGTCCCGCGAGACGATCATCGAGAAGATCCTGGAGTGGAACGAGCTCTACGGCGAGCCGCCGTGCTCGGCCGACTGGAACCCCTCCCTGGCGCGCTGGCGCGCGCAGGACTGGCGCGCCGACCGCTACCGCGAGGGGGTCTGGCCCTCCACCAACGCCGCGAAGCGCCCGTTCGACGGGTCGTTCGACGCCGCCGTGCGCGCGGCCGGCCTGGAGCCCCACCGCTCCGGTCCGCGCCGCCGTCCAGCCGGTTCCGTGCGTCCCGACGTGGCACAGCGCGCGCCGCTGGCTCCCCGCAGCGTCGACGAGGCGCTGCTGGAGGCCGCCGAGCGCGTGCGCGCCGCCGAGCGCCGCGCGGCCGAGCTGGAGCGCCGGCTGGCCGCGGCCGAGCGCCGGGCGGAGCGTGCCGAGGACCTGCTGGGCGACGCGCGCCGCCGCGCGCGGCGGGCGGGCGAGCGCGAGCGCCGGGCCCGGGGCGCGCGGGAGCGCGTCCGGGTGGCGGAGCGCTCGGCGCGTGCCGCGGCGACCGAGGCGGTCGAGACGCTGGCCGTGGACACCGAGGTCCGCGTGCGGGCGGCGTACGACCAGGCTCAGGCCGCGGTCCGCGACACGCTCGAGGCCCGCCGGGCGGCCCGGTCCGCCGAGGCCCGCGCCGCGGATGCCGAGGCGCGCGCGGAGGCGGCGGAGCGGCTGGAGCGCGCGGCGCGCACGGAGCTGTCCGGCAAGGCGGTCAACGAGGCCTGGAAGGCCGCACGGGCGGCCGAGGAGCGGGCGGCGGCGGCCGAGCGCCGGGCACGCGAGCTCGCCTCGCTGGTGTGCGGCGAGCAGCGGCAGCTGACCTCCGACGAGCTGGCCGAGCTGCGCGACGCCGGCCCGACCGGCCCGGCCGTCATGGCGCTCGCGCTGCGGACCCTGCACCGCGCCCGCGCCGCGAGCGACCGCCACGCGCTGTCCGACGCGCTCGGCGACATCGCGTCGGCTGCCGTCGGCTGGCGAGATCGCCTCTAAGCCTCCCTCCCCAGGAACAGGCCCCGGTCCGGAGACCCCTCCCTCCGGGCCGGGGCCGGCGGCACGCACACCATGCCCTCGGAGTAGCCGGCGGCGCCGACGCCGAAGGCGGCGTTGAAGCGGTCGAGGTTGATCACGGTCAGGAACGCGGTCAGCTCGACGAGCTGCTCGTCGCTGAAGTGCGCCCGCATGTGCGCGAACAGCTCGTCGGTGACCTCGACGGGCGTGCGCATGACCGCGACCGTGTAGTCGAGCGCCAGCTTCTCGCGCTCGCTGAAGCTGCTGTCGCGATGGTGCACCGTGGCCAGCAGCTCCTCGTCGGACAGCCCCGAGTTGCGGCAGATCTGCGAGCCGAGGTCCAGGCACCACTCGCAGCCGATCATCTGCGCGCCCTTGAGCTCGACCAGCAGCTTGAGCCGCTCGTCGAGGCCGCGGCCCTTGCGCACGGCGCCCTGGAACTTGCCCATCCCGCTCATCATCTTGGGCCGGTGGGCCCAGATCTCCAGCGGCTCGATGCCGCTGCCGTGCGCGGCCTCGCGCCCGGTCATCTTCGTCGCGCTGCGGCGCATCAGCCGGTAGACGACCCTCACGATCGGACCGGCCTGGCCGCGCGGTACACCCTCGATTCGTGCCATGCCGAGATGACCCGCGGGGCGGCGCGGATGTGACTACGCCACGGCGAAGGCGAACTCGGCGGCGAAGCCGTCGCGGCCCTGCGGGGTGACGTGCAGCGCGCGCGAGCGGTCGGCCCGCTTGACCCAGCCGAGCTCGAGCAGCCGGTCGGCGAGCCCGCGGCCGACCGCGCCGGAGAGGTGGTGGGCCTGCTCGCTCCAGTCCACGCAGTAGCGCAGTGCGCGGGTGCCGCCGACGGGCACGCCGAGGCGCTCCAGCCGGGCGGCGCCGGCCTCGCTGAGCCGGTAGTCGACGTCGCGGCCGCGGGCGGACAGGCGGTCGTCGCGCGCGCGGTCGATGTCGTGGCGGCCGTCGCCGCCGGTGACGCTGCCGTCGGCGATCAGCGACTGCATGATCGCCACGCCGAGGCGGCCGGCGATGTGGTCGTAGCACGTGCGCGCGGCGCGCACGGCGTGCGCGCGCGTGTCGTCGCGCAGCGAGCGCACCGGCGCCGCGGGGGCGAGGCGGGCGAGCATCTCGATCAGCTCGCCCACGTTCGCGCCCGCCAGGCGGTAGTAGCGGTGCCGGCCCTGCACCGTGACGTCGAGCAGCCCCGCGTCGACGAGCCGGGCGAGGTGGCCGCTGGCGGTGGAGGCGGCCACGCCGGCCTCGGAGGCCAGCACGGACGCCGGCAGCGCCCGCCCGTCGCCCAGTGCCAGCAGGATGCGGCTGCGCGCGCGCTCGGAGAGCACCGCGCCGAGGGCCGCGATGTCCGCGTCTCCGGGCATGCCACCAGGCTAGACCCGGGACGTTTCGGGTAAGGCCGAAACGTCGGCTCTAAACCCGATTCCGCCATGCGCCGATAGTGCGAATGGGGAACCATATGGCCACGGGATTCGCAAGCGCCCTCAGCGAAGGACAGCCGGCTCAGCTCGACCTGGGCGAGGAGGCCGTGCCCTGTCTGGTGGTCGGGTTCCAGGGCTCCGACGTCATTCTCGCCCCCGGCGGGGCGCTGCCCGACGACGCCATCGGCCCGCACACGATCGGCTTCCTGCTGATCGAGGCCGGCGGGATGCTGCACGCGCTCAAGGCGCACATCCGCCAGGGCTACGCCGAGGGCGAGCTGGTGGCCACGCTGCTCGATCCCTTCCGGCTGGGCCAGCGCCGCACGTTCTCGCGCGCGCCGATCGTCCTGCCCGCCCACCTGCGCCCGGTGGGCGACGACGGCGAGCCCTGGACGACGTTCACCCGCGACGTCAGCGCCGGCGGGATGCGGGTCGCGCGCCAGAGCGGCTACCGCGAGGCCGGCGCGCACGAGATCGTGCTCGGGCTCGTCCAGGCCGACCGCGAGATCCGCGGGACGGCCGCCGCCGTGCGCGTCACCGACGCCGACGTGTCGCTCAGCTTCGTCGACATCGAGGCCGAGGACCGGCTGCTGCTCGCGCAGCTGACCTTCGCCTACCACCGCCGCAGCGCCAGCCGGTAAATCGGAATAGCGGCCGAGCGCCGCTGCGATATGGTCCGCCACGTTCTCGATTGGGAGGAGACGCATGGCTGGTTCCGTTCGGGTCTCGATGACCGTGAACGGCGCTCAACAGAGCGCCGAGGTCGAACCGCGTCTGC
>JAICUS010000669.1 GCA_025935735.1 Solirubrobacteraceae bacterium
CGCGCCGCCGGGCGCGGATCGTTGCGCCGATGCTCACGACCCTCGCCGCGGCGGCCGGCGCGATCTTCACGCTCGCAGGCAACGGGACGACCGCGCCGATCCATGACGGCGCCCTCGCCACCCGGGCCGGGCTGGGGCTCGACCAGCCGATCGCCGCGCAGGCCGACGGCGGCGTCCTGATCGGGGACAACACGCGGATCTGGCGGGTCGACCCGCAGGGGCGCATCCACGCCGTGGCGGGCACGGGCCGCCCGGGCCGGACCGGTGACGGCGGACCGGCGCTGCGGGCCAGGATCGCCGTGACCGGCCTCGCCGCCCTGCCCGGCGGCGGCCTCTTGTTCACCGACTCCGATCGCGGCCTGGTGCGCATGGTCGGCCCGGACGGCGTCATCGCCACGGTGGCGGGCGGCGGGTTCAACGAGGCGGAGGGCGTGCCGGCGCGCAAGGCGATCCTGCACGATCCCGGCGCGCTGGCGGCGCTGCCCGGCGGCGGCTTCCTCGTCGCCGACAACGGGGTGCGCGTCCGCGAGGTCGGCCCGGACGGGCGCATCCGCACGGTGGCCGGCAACGGCGCGGACGACACCGACCCTCCGGCGCTGCACGGCCAGCCCGCCACGTCGGTGACGATCGACGCCGTCGACGTCGCCGCGGCTCCCGACGGCGGCTTCCTCATCGCCGACTGGCGCGGCGGCCGCGTGGAGCGCGTCGCGCCGGACGGGGCGATCACCGTCGCCGCGGACGATCCTCGCGTGCTGCCCCTCCGCGTCGCCGCGACGGCGGACGGCGGCTTCCTCGTCGCCGCCGACCGCCCGTCGCGCCTTTGGCGCGCCACCCCCGACGGCACGCTGACACGGCTGGGCGGCGGCGGGCCGCTCATCCCGACGGCGCCGCTGGGTCTCGAGCAGCGGCTCGACGGCGAGAGCGCGCTCGGCGCGCGGCTGACCTACCTCGTCGACGTCGACGTCGCGTCCGACGGCGGCGCGCTCGTCAGCTCGGGGGAGCGCGACATCGTCGGCGCCGGCCAGTTGGTCCGCTACATCGCGCCGCGGAGCCCGGTCGTCCTCGGCGCGGCGCTGCTGCGCGATCGCGATCGCGTGCTGCGGCGCCACGCGGCAGTCAGCGTGGCGCTGACGCGGGCCGCGACGGTCCGGCTGACGCTCGCGCACCGCTCGGTCGTCGCCTCGCTGCCCGCGGGCGTCACGCGCGCGGCGCTGCCGGCCGTTCCGGCGGATCGCCCCTGGCTGCTGCGGCTGAGCGCCCGCAGCCCGGACGGGCGCCGCGCGTTCGACGAGCTGCGCCTGTACCCGCCGCACTGGCTGCCCGCCGTGACCGCGCGGCTCGTGGCGGAGCACGTGCTGGGCGGCGGCTTCGCGGGCTGCCGGCGCCTGACGCCCGCGCGCGTCGACTGCCGGAAGCTCAGCATCGACGCCCGCTGCACCGCGGCGGCGGTCGCCTTCCGCGGCGGCCGGCTGCTTTGGGCCGCCCACCCATGCGGCGAGCGCCGCGCCCGCCTGCGCCCCCTGCGCCGCCGCGACTGGTCCTGCGACCGCCTCTGCCGGCCGGACCTGTTCGGGCGGCTGACAGAGGCGGCGCTGGTGCCGTCGCGCTGACCCGCGTCCGCGACGAGCGCGACGCTGCAACCCGGATTGCGCGCGGCGACCGCGGGAGGGACGGCGTGAAGCGAGGCGAATCCGAACCGCACCACGGCCACCACCGGCCGCCAAACGCACTCCGTTCCTCCGCGCCGAACCGCAAGGCAGCAGAAGCGCTGAGGCGCGGAGCAGTTCCGCATGTACGTCTCAGACGCGCGCGAGCAGTACGTCCGCTGGCTTGTCGTCACGCGCGACCTCTCGCCGCACACCATTCGCGCCTATGACGGCGACATCACGGCATTCGAGCGTCATCTCGGCGGGCGAGGCTGCGTGCGCGACATAGACGGCGAGATGTTGGTCGGGTTTCTCGAGTCGCAGCAAGCCGCCGGCCTCGCGGCGCCGTCGATCCGCCGCCGCGCCTCAGGGCTGCGCGGTTTCTGCCGCTGGTTGCACTCGCGAGGCGAGCTCCCGGCGGATCCATGGCCAGGCACGACCATCGCGCTCGGGCGGTCGCGCCGGTTACCGCGCCTGCTGACCAGCCAGGAACTCGATCGCCTCCTGCATTGGCTGCGCGGCGCTGCCGGACTCGATGGCGAACGCGAGGTGGTCGGCGGCCTGGCCCGTCCTCACGACGCGACGACCCTGCTCGCGGTCGCGCTGATGGTCGCGACGGGCGCCCGGGTCAGCGAGCTCGTCGGTCTGCGCTGCCGCGACATCGACCTGCCGGGTCGCACGGTGCGGATCGTGGGCAAGGCCGCCGCGAGCGCCACGTCTACCTCACCAACCAGTGGATCGAGGGACTGACCCGCGCGTATCTCGCGACTCGCGACGCCCTTGGCATCGGCCATCCTCAGCTGCTCTTCAACCGTGACTGCGCACCGCTGACGCCCCCCGCGATGCGCCGCCGGCTCGCCCACGCCGCGCAGGCGGCCGGCCTGGGTGCGCGTGTCACACCGCACATGCTCCGGCACACCGCGGCGACCCAGCTGATCGAGGCGGGCGTGGACATCCGCTACATCCAGCGGCTGCTCGGGCACGCGAGCCTGACCACGACGGAGATCTACACCCATATCTCCGACCGCGCGCTCCGGCAGGTTCTCTCGGACGCCGACGTGCTTGGGAGGCGCCTCGAGCACCGATAATTCCCAGTTATCCGAACGATCAGGGATGAAGCCGATCGCAAAAGAGAGCCGTCCCGCCCGCTATAGGCGTCGGGCGCCGACGGCCTCGCAGTCAGCCCGGTTACCCCCTGATCTCGGCGCCGAGCAGCCCCTCCTCGCCCGGGCGCGGACGGATCCGCCGGAACTTCGCCGACCGTCGCGACGCTGGGCCGCTGCTCGTCAATACCGCGCACGGCCGCGCCCGCGGGCGCGGCCGCGCGCGAACCGGCTAGGCCATCAGGTCGTC
>JAICUS010000458.1 GCA_025935735.1 Solirubrobacteraceae bacterium
AGTACGCGCCGGTCAACGCCCGCGTCTACCTGCACTCGCCGTCGATCTGGTACCAGAGCGTGACGATCAACAAGGGCACGGACGCGGGCGTGGAGCGCGACGACCCGGTGATCAACGGCGCCGGCCTCGTGGGCCGGGTGGAGACGGTGACCGGCGGCCAGGCCGTGGTCACGCTGATCACCGACAAGGACTTCGCCGCCGCCGGCGTCACCTCGGACACCCGCGAGCCGGGCAGCGTCACCCCGGCGCTCGGCGCCACCGGCGACCTGCTGTTCGACCTCGTGGCCGACGTGAGCAAGGTGCGCACGGGCGAGCTGGTCGTCACCGCGGGCACGACGGAGTCGCGCCTGCAGTCGCCGTTCCCGCCGGCCATCCCGATCGGCACGGTCACCCGGATCGACCTGGGGGAGGGCGACCTCGACCCGCGCATCCACATCAAGCCGGCGGCCGATGTGCGCAAGCTCGACATCGTCCAGGTGCTGACCAAGCCGCACGCGAACCTCACGGCGGCGGTCCGGTGACGATCACCGCGGCCTCCGTGACCCGGCTGACCCTGATCGGGCTGATCGGCGGGATCATCCAGCTCAGCGCGGTCTCGCAGATCCCGATCTTCGGCGTCCCCGCGGACCTGTCGCCGCTGCTGGTGTGCATGGTCGGCTTCCTCGCGGGGTCGGTCCCGGGCGCCGTGTTCGGGTTCTGCCTGGGCCTGTTCGTCGACTTCTCGCTTTCGCAGCGGCTCGGCGTGACCTCGCTGGTGTTCACCGGCGTCGGCTACGGTGCAGGGCGGGTCCGCGAGCTGCGCGACCCGGCACACGGCCTGGCCCCGGTGGCCGTCGGCGCGGCCGCCACCGCGCTCTCGCAGGTCGGCTTCGCGCTGATGCAGTTCCTGCTCGGCGTCGACGCCCCGGTGTCCGTGCTGCTGCTGCGCCAGATCCTGATGACGATCGTGCTCAACACCCTGCTCGCCCTGCCCGTCTACGCGATCATCCGCCGCGTCCTGGCGCCGTTCCTGCCCGACGACCCGCGCCGCCGCCGGCGCCGGGCCTACACCACGGGCGGCCTGAGCCCGATCAGCCGGGCCTGATGCCACAGCGCGTGGAGGAACGCATCCGGCCGATCACGCCGCAGCTGGCGTGGCGCGTCGCCGTGCTCGGCGGCCTGGCGTTCGTGCTGTTCGGGATCGTCTTCTTCCGCCTCTGGTACCTGCAGGTGCTGACCGGCGAGCAGGCGGTGTCCCAGGCGCGGGAGAACCGGGTGCGCAAGGTGCGCATCGAGGCGCCGCGCGGCGACATCGTGGACCGCAACGGCGTCCGGCTGGTCACCACGAAGGTCGCCGCGGTGGTCCAGATGGTGCCGACCGCGCTGCCGAAGGCGCTGCTGCTGCAGGCCGACGACTACCGCAAGGCGCTCTCGGCGTCCGAGCGGGCGCGGCTGGCCGCCGTGGCCCGGCGCAACGCGTTCGACCGCCAGCTGCGCGACGACCCCAAGAAGACGACCAAGGCCCAGCGCCGCTACCTGCACAAGCTGCGCCGCCAGGCCGACCAGGCCCGCCCGGTGGCCGTCCCGCCGCCGCCCGCCGGCCAGGTCAAGCTCCTGCACGTCTACCACCGCCTCTCGCGGGTCATGGGCATGTCCTCGCGGGCGATCCACAACCGGGTCATCCGCGGCCTGGCCGACCAGCCCTACTCCAACGTGACGATCCGCACCGACGTCCCGCGGGCCCAGTTCAACTACATGCGCGAGCACGCCGAGCTGTTCCCCGGCGTCGTGGTGACCAAGCGCTACCTGCGCCAGTACCCGCACGGGAGCCTCGCCGCCCAGCTGTTCGGCTCGGTGTCGGAGATCACGGCCGGCCAGCTCTCCGAGAAGAAGTACAAGGGCGTCGCCCAGGGCACGCGGATCGGCCAGAGCGGCCTGGAGGAGAGCTACGACCGCTACCTGCGCGGCACCGACGGCTACCAGAAGATCGTCGTCAACGCCACCGGCAACCGCGACGACCGCCGGCGGGCCTCGGTCAAGGAGCCCGTCCAGGGCGAGCGGCTGAAGCTCACGCTCGACTACGACCTCGAGAAGGCGGGCGACCAGGCGCTGCAGCAGGCGATGTCGCACTCGGCGTTCGGCGCCAACGCCGGCGCATACGTGGCCATGGACCCGCGCGACGGCTCGATCCTGGCCATCGGCTCGGCGCCCAGCTTCAACGCGAACGTCTTCGCCAAGCCGATCTCGCAGAAGACCTACGACTACCTCACCTCGGATGCCACGGGCGCGCCGCTGCTCGACCGCGCCACCGAGTCCGGCTATCCGACCGGATCGACCTTCAAGCCGGTGACCGCGCTGGCCTCGCTGCAGGCCGGGACGATCACCCCGAGCTCGACCTACGTGGACACCGGGCACTTCAAGCTCGGCACGCAGAGCTACCAGAACGCCCAGGGGGCGAGCTACGGCACGCTGGACCTGGCACGGGCGCTGCAGGTGTCCTCGGACGTGTTCTTCTTCCGGCTGGGCGCGCTGGACAACGACCGCGGCGCGATCATCCAGCGCGAGGCGCGCAAGCTCGGCTTCGGCCGCAAGACGGGGATCGACCTGCCGGGCGAGGCGCCCGGGCTGGTGCCCGACTCGGCCTGGCGCGACCGCGGCTACGCGCAGTACGTCAAGTGCGCGAACAAGTACAACGTGCCCCAGGGGACGACCGCGGCGCTGTTCAAGTGCGGCGGCATCGAGAAGCGCTGGACGCCGGGCGACAACGTCAACCTGGCGGTCGGCCAGGGCGACCTGGAGGCCACGCCGCTGCAGCTCGCGACCGCGTACGCGGCGCTGGAGAACGGCGGCACGATCGTGCGGCCCCATCTCGGCAAGGCGATCGAGGACTCGCTCGGGCGCACGGTGCAGCAGATCCGGGCCAAGCCGCGCCGCCACGTGCACATGAACGCGCAGTACCGGTCGGTCATCCTGGACGGCCTGCGCCGGGCGGCCAACGAGAAGGGCGGCACCTCGGCCGACGTGTTCGCCGGCTTCCCGAAGCAGTACACGGTCTACGGCAAGACCGGCACGGCCGAGCGCGGGATCAACCCCGACCAGGCCTGGTACGCCTGCTTCGTGCCCGACAAGGCGCGGCCGATCGTGGTCGTGGTGACGATCGAGAAGGGCGGGTTCGGTGCGGAAACTGCGGCACCTGCGGCGCGGTTGATCCTCTCCAACTGGTTCGATGTGCCCGACACCGCGTTCCACGCGGGGACCAGCGCGACACTATGAGCGCCCCGATCCAGCCTGCCTCCGAGCCGCCGCCTCCGCTCGTGCCGCGCGAGTGGCGCCTGCGCCTGGACCCGCTGCTGCTGCTCGCCACGCTCGGCCTGGTCGCCTGCTCGCTGATCACGCTCAAGGGCGCGACCGCGCACGACGTGGCCGGCGACCCGACCTACTACGTCAAGCGCCAGGCGATCTACGCGGTCATCGGCCTGGCGCTGATGTACGGCGTCTCGCGGCTGGACTACTCGCGGCTGCGCGAGTGGCGCTACCCGCTCTACGGGCTGCTGATCGTCTCGCTGATCTTCGTGCTGGGCGTGGCGAAGGCGACCAACGGCGCCAAGAGCTGGATCCCGCTGCCGGGCTTCCACCTGCAGCCCTCGGAGATCGGCAAGGTGCTGCTGATCGTCGCGTTGTCGGGCTTCCTGGTCGAGCACATGCGCGACCTGGGCCGCCAGACCACGGCCCGGGTGATGCTGCTGGGGCTGATCCCGACGCTCATCGTCATGGCCGAGCCGGACCTCGGCTCGGCCACCGTGTACGTCGCCGGGACGCTGGCGCTGCTGTTCGTCGCCGGCGCACCGTGGCGGCACTTCGCGGCGCTGACCGCGCTGTTCGCCGTGGCGGTCTCGCTGACGCTGGTGGTGGCGCCCAAGGCGGGCGTCGAGGTGCTCAAGCCCTACCAGGTCCAGCGCCTGACCGCGTTCCTGCACCCCTCTTCCGATCCGCGCAACGCGGGCTACAACCAGGTGGAGGCGCGGACGGCGATCGGCGCCGGCGAGAAGACCGGCCGCGGCGTGGCCAACGCCACCCAGACGTCGCTCGGCTTCCTGCCGGCGCACCAGACCGACTTCATCTACGCGGTGATCGGCGAAACCTACGGTTTCGTCGGTTGCGCGCTCATCTTGTCGCTCTACGCGCTATTGATATGGCGCGGATTGCACATCTTGACGATCGCGAAGAACCTCTTCGGAGCGCTGCTGTGCGGCGGCATCACCGTGATGCTGCTCTTCCAGCTTTTCGTGAACATCGGGATGAATGTGGGGATCATGCCCATCACCGGCGTGACCGCTCCCCTCTTGAGCTTCGGCGGCTCGTCGATGCTCTCCACCTTCCTGGCTCTCGGATTGCTCCATGCCGTCCACGCGCAGGCGCGCGAGACGGCGGCGGGCAAGGGAAGGGCCACCGTCTTCCAATGAGGTTCTCAATTGCGAAAGCAAGTTTTGGTCACGGTCGACCGGGGCGAGTCCCGCGTCGCCATGCTCGAGGCGTCGGGCGACCCGACGTCGCCCGCGAAATCCCGCCGCTCACGGGGTGGCCGGAAGCGCCATGACGTCCCGGCCGGTTATCGCGTCGCCGAGATCTACTTCGAGCGTCGCGGCGGCCGGTCGATCGTCGGCAACATCTACAAGGGGCGCGTCGACAACGTCCTGCCCGGCCTGGAGGCCGCGTTCGTCGACATCGGCCTCGACAAGAACGGCTTCCTGCACGTGGACGAGATCGTCCTGCCGGGGGTCGAGCAGGCCAAGCGCGGCCGCGGCAACGGGCCGCGCATCACGGACCTGCTGAGGCCCGGGCAGGAGATCGTCGTCCAGGTCGTCAAGGACCCGCTCAAGACCAAGGGCGCCCGGCTGTCGATGGAGATCACCATCGCCGGCCGCTACATGGTCTACGCGCCCACCGGCGAGGGCGTCGGGGTCTCCAAGCGCCTGGACGACAAGGAGCGCGACCGCCTGCGCCGCGAGGCCAAGGGCCTGGACCTGCACGGCGGCGGCGCGATCGTGCGCACCGCGGCGCATG
>JAICUS010000460.1 GCA_025935735.1 Solirubrobacteraceae bacterium
CCTACCCCCACCCGGCGGCGCCGGGTCGCGGCGGCCCGGGGGCCCGAACGTTCGCGGCCGGGCGGGGCCCGCGGGCCGGGCCCGGCGGCACGGGGGATCTAGAAGTTGTGAGCGCCGGAGGGGTCAGCACCGGCGCGGTGGGCGACCTTGGCTGCGCTGCCGAGGTCGCGGGCGGCGGCCGCCGATGAGAGCGCTGTGGCGGCCGCGGCGCGGCTGAGGCGGGAGAGAGAGGAGGTTCGCTTCAGCACGGGACGTAGCTTCCCCGACGCCGGGACCGCCCGCCGCGGGGCTTGCACCCCAATGCGGGTGGGGCTACCCCTACGCGTCTCTTCGTGCCCGCTCGTAGCGCGCCCGGGTCTCGGCGTCCGGCGGGTACGTCCCGCGCAGCGGCCGCCCGTCCTCGATCTCGCGCTGGATGAAGCGCTCGAGGTGCTCCTGCTCGGCCGCCGCCTCGGCCACCTCGGCGGCCAGGTGGCGCGGGACGCAGACCACGCCCTCGGCGTCGCCGACCATGATGTCGCCCGGGTAGACGGCCACCTCGGCGCAGCCGATCGGCACGTCGAGGTCGACGGCGTGGTGCTGGGCGAGGTTGGTCAGCGGGCTCGGGCCCTGGGCGTAGGTCGGCATCGGGATCCCGGCGATGTCGGGCGTGTCGCGCAGGGTGCCGTCGGTCACCAGGCCGGCCGCCCCGCGGACCTGCAGGCGGGTGGCCAGGATGCCGCCGGCGGACGCGGCCCGGCCCTGCCCGCGGCAGTCCATCACCAGCACCTGGCCGGGCCCGACCGACTCGATCGCCCGGCGCTGCGGATGGTCGTAGTCCTGGTAGACGTCGAGCGTGTCCAGGTCCTCGCGCGCCGGGATGTAGCGCAGCGTGAACGCCTCGCCGGCCATCCGCAGCCGCGGGTTGAGGGGCTTGAGGCCATCCAGGTAGGTGTTGCGCAGCCCGCGGGCCAGCAGCTGGGTGCTGATCGTCGCCGTGCTGGCCTGCTTGAGCAGTGCGAGCGTCCGGGAATCCATCGCGCTGTCAGGATGACGGCATGGCGGACTTGCGGTCGCATCGCTGGTACGGGGTCAAGGACCTGCGGGCGTTCGGGCATCGCTCGCGGACGCTGCAGATGGGGTTCGACCGGACGGACTACACGGGCAAGCCGGTGATCGCCGTGGTGAACACCTGGAGCGACATCAACCCGTGCCACACGCACCTGCGTGCACGCGCGGACGACGTCAAGCGGGGCGTGTTCCAGGCCGGTGGGTTCCCGCTGGAGATCCCGGCGCTGTCGCTGAGCGAGCCGTTCATGAAGCCCTCGACGATGCTCTATCGCAACCTGCTGGCGATGGAGACCGAGGAGCTGTTGCGCTCGCAGCCGTTCGACGGCGCGGTGCTGATGGGCGGCTGTGACAAGACGACTCCCGCGCTGATCATGGGCGCGCTGTCCGCGGGGCTGCCGTTCGTCTATGTGCCGGCGGGGCCGATGCTGCGGGCGCGCTGGCGGGGGACGACGCTGGGCAGCGGCTCCGACGTGTGGAAGTACTGGGACGAGCTGCGGGCCGGCACGATCACCGAGGCCGACTGGGAGGGGATCGAGGGGCGGATCGCCGCCTCGCCGGGCCACTGCATGACCATGGGGACGGCCTCGACGATGACGTCGGCCGCCGAGGCGCTGGGCGTGTCGCTGCCGGGGTCGGCCTCGATCCCCGCGGCGGACTCCGATCACCCGCGCATGTGCGCGGCCGCGGGTCGCCGGATCGTCGCGCTCGTCTCGGAGGGGATGCCTGCCCTCGGGGTCGCGTCCTTCGAGAACGCCGCGCGGGTCGTCCTGGCGCTCGGCGGCTCGACCAACGCCGTGATCCACCTGGTGGCGATGGCGGGGCGCGCGGGCGTGCCGTTCTCGCTTGACCGCTTCGACGAGCTGTCGCGCTCGGTGCCGGTGCTGGCCAACATCCGGCCTTCGGGCAAGTACCTCATGCAGGACTTCTTCGAGGCGGGCGGGTTGCGCGCCCTGATGGCGCGGCTGTCGCTGGCCGACGCGCCCTCGGTCGCCGGCGGTTCGGTGCTCGACGGGCTGGCGGGCGCCGAGGTGTTCGACGACGACGTCATCCGGGGGTTCGCCAACCCGGTGTCGGAGACCGGCGGGCTGGCCGTGCTGCGCGGCTCGCTGGCGCCGGACGGGTGCGTGATCAAGCACTCCGCCGCCACGCCTTCGCTGCTGACGCACCGCGGGCCCGCCGTGGTGTTCGAGGACTACCCGGACATGAAGGCGCGCGTGGACGATCCTGCGCTGGAGGTCACGCGCGACTCCGTGCTCGTGCTGCGCAACGCGGGGCCGCTGGGCGGCCCGGGGATGCCGGAGTGGGGGATGCTGCCGATCCCCAAGAAGCTGCTCGCCGAGGGCGTGCGCGACATGGTGCGGATCTCCGACGCCCGCATGAGCGGCACCGCGTACGGGACGTGCGTGCTGCACGTCGCGCCGGAGTCGTTCGTCGGCGGTCCGCTCGCGCTGGTGCAGACGGGCGACATCGTCTCGCTCGACGTCCCGGCGCGGCGGCTCGACCTCGAGGTCACGGAAGCCGAGCTCGCCGAGCGGCGTTCTGTGTGGGTGCCTCGAGAGTTCCCCGCCGGCCGCGGCTACGAGCGGCTGTTCGCCGAGCACGTGACCCAGGCCGACGCCGGCTGCGACTTCGACTTCCTCCACGGCGCCGCCGGCGTCCCGGAGCCGGCGATCTACTGATGTACGACGTCGCCGTCGTCGGGGCCGGCATCCTCGGCCTCGCCACCGCCCGCGAGCTGCTGCGCCGCCAACCGGACGCGCGCGTCGTCGTGCTCGAGCGCGAGGACCGGATCGCCGCCCACCAGACCGGCCACAACTCCGGCGTCATCCACGCGGGGATCTACTACACGCCCGGCTCCCTGAAGGCGCAGCTGTGCGTCGCGGGCGCCCGCGAGCTCTACGAGTTCTGCGACGAGCACGGCGTGGAGTACGAGCGCTGCGGCAAGCTCATCGTCGCGCTCGACGACTCCGAGCTCGGGCGGTTGGACGAGCTCGAGCGGCGCGCCGTCGCCAACGAGGTTCCGGGCATCCGGCGGGTTTCCGGTCCCGAGCTGCGCGAGATCGAGCCCGAAGTCAGCGGCGTCGCCGGCCTGCACTCGCCCAACACGGGCATCGTCGACTTCGGCGCGGTCGCCCGGGCGTACGCCGCCGACGTGTCTTCGCGGGGCGCCGAGGTGCGCACCGGCGTCACGGTCTTGCGCCTCGATTCCGGCACCGCGATCACCGCCCCGGGCGGTCCTTCGCGCCCGCCCACGTCGGTCCTACGCACGTCGCAGGGCGACATCGAGGCGCGCCAGGTCGTGGCCTGCGCCGGCGCCTGGTCGGACCGCCTGGCCCAGGCCTCCGGCGAGCCGCCCGACCCGCGCATCGTGCCGTTCCGCGGCGGCTACATGAAGCTCCGCGACCACGCCCGCGGCCTGGTCCGTGGCCTGATCTACCCCGTGCCCGACCCCTCGCTGCCGTTCCTCGGCGTCCACCTGACCAAGACGATCCACGGCGAGGTCTGGCTCGGCCCGTCCGCCCTGCTCGCCCCCTCCCGCACCGCGTACCGGCTGACTTCGGTCAATCGCCGCGACCTCGGCGCCACCCTGCGCTGGCCCGGCACCTGGCGGATGGCCCGCCGCTGGTGGCGCACCGGCCTGACCGAGATGCGCATGGCCGCCGACCGCCGCGCGTTCGTCCGCGCGTGCGCCCGCTACGTCCCGGCGGTCACGGCCGGCGACGTCGAGGACGGCCCGGCCGGCATCCGCGCCCAGGCCGTCGCCCGCGACGGCAAGCTCCTCGACGACTTCGCCTTCGCCTCCGCCCCCGGCGTCCTGCACGTGCGCAACGCCCCGTCCCCGGCGGCGACCTCGTCGCTGGCGATCGCCAAGGTCATCGCCGACCGGCTCGACGCCACCTCCTGAGCCTGTACCTTGGCGCCCGTGCGCCTCGTGCTCGCCGCCTTGGCATTCCTGCTCGCCGCGCCGAGCGCCGCGTTCGCGAGCGACTCCAGCGCCATGCCGTCGGCGCTGACCTCCGGCGTGGCGGCCACGGCCGACACGACCGGCTACACGATCGAGCCGAACGAGCCCAACACGCGCGAGCCGTTCACCCAGCAGTGCGGCAGCCCGTACAACGTCGGCGTCGCCCGGACGGCCTGGTACACGGTCCAGGGCGCCGGCGGGCAGGTGACGGTCACGACCGCCGGCTCGGACTTCGACACGGCCATGTTCGTCTACACCGGCTCGGCGGGCGGCGGCGTCGTCGCCTGCAACGACGACCAGTCCGACTCCGACACCACCTCCTCCGTCAGCTTCCCGTCGACCGCGGGGACCACCTACTTCATCCAGGTCGGCCGCGCCTGCAACGAGGTCGGCCCGCCCAAGTGCACCGACAACCCGCCGTCGGGCACGCTCTCTTTGACGGCCACGGCCCTGTCCACCAACACCGTCGGCGACGCCGACCACGACGGCTACGTCAGCTCAGCCCTCGGCGGCCCGGACTGCGACGACAACAACCCCGCGATCCACCCCGGCGTCGCCGACGTCCCGCACGACGGCATCGACCAGGACTGCAGCGGCAAGGACGCCCCATATCCCCGCCTGCGGGTCACCACCGCCGTCTCCGTCGGCTACGCCCGCCGCTTCACGGTCATCACCCAGCTGAAGGTCACAGGCGCACTGCGTGGCTCCACGATCCGCCTGTCCTGCTCCTCGCGGCGCAAGGGATGCCGGTTCACCCGGCGCACCGTTGCCGTCCGCTCCGGCGGGACGGTCAAGCTCGGCAAGTACCTGAAGAAGGCGCACTACCGCAGGGGAGCCCGGATCACGCTCCGCGTCGCCAAGCCGGGCTACATCGGCACCCACATCCGCTACACGGTCCGCCTCCACCGCCTGCCCGCCAAGACCACGCGCTGCACGCAGCCCGGCCAGAGCAGGCCCAGAACCACCTGCTCCTAGCGCCGTCCGGCTGCTACCTTGCGTGCCGACCCGCCCTCTTAGC
>JAICUS010000572.1 GCA_025935735.1 Solirubrobacteraceae bacterium
CTGCCCCCGCGCGCGGACCCGCCCGCCGGCCCGCTGCGCTTCGCCGTCCGATTCGTGCTCGGCTCCGCCGCCGGCGCGGCGTTCGTGCCGATCGCCGCCGTCCTGTCGCTCAGAGCCCGCCGTGGCCGCCGCCATTGAGCCGCGCGCAGCCGTCCGGGCCGCCGACGTGCTGTGGCGCTTCAGCCGCCCGCACACGATCGTCGGCACGGCGCTGTCGGTGGTCGGCCTCTACGCGATCGCGGCCGCGGCGGACGCCGCCACCGATGCGCTCGACCTGCTCGCCACGCTGATCGCCGCGCTCGCGGTCAACGTCGCGATCGTCGGCATCAACCAGATCACCGACGTGGACATCGACCGCATCAACAAGCCCTACCTGCCGATCGCCGCCGGCGACCTCACGCTCAACCACGCCAAGGCGATCGTCGCCGCCGCCACGGTCATCCCGCTGGCCATGGCGCTCACCCAGGGCGCCGCCGAGACCGTCGCCGTCGCCGCCGCGCTCGCCGTCGGCGCCCTCTACTCCCTGCCGCCCGCCCGCCTCAAGCGCTTCCCGGTGGCCGCCAGCCTGTGCATCAGCGGCGTCCGCAGCCTCGCGGTCAACCTCGGCGTCTACGCGCACTTCGCCGGCCGGATCGACCCCCCGGTGATCGCCCTGTGCGCGTTCGTGCTGCCGTTCAGCTTCGCCATCGCGGTGCTCAAGGACGTCCCGGACATCGAGGGCGACCGCCGGTTCAGCATCCGCACGTTCTCCGTCCGGCTCGGCCCGGAGCGCGTCAAGGCGATCGGCCTGACCGCCCTGATCGCCGCCTATCTCGGCATGGCCATTCCCGGCGCGATCGCACTGAAAAACCACGCGCAGCCGGCCGTCATGGCCGGCGGGCACCTCGCCGCGCTGGTGATATTGTGCGTTTGGGCACGAGCGGCTGACCCCCGCGACCACGCCGCCTTCACGCGGTTCTACATGCGCGTCTGGGCGCTGTTCTTCCTCGAGTACGTGCTCGTCCCGTTGGCCTGCCTGACGGGCTAAGAGGTTGGACAATCAGTCCAGTTCACCTCCTGACAGTTCGCCGTAGAGGCGTGGACAAGCCTCAACACCCCCGGTAGGTTTGTCGGCAATGTCGATTGCCTCCGAGGCGGATCAGCAACCGCGCTCGGGTCAGACGCCGACGGCGTCGCCGGCCCGCCGGTTTGCGAAGGCGACCGAGCCGAACACCATCACGGCTTCTCAGGCGCGCGCCGCCCAGCGGCGGGACGCCAGGCGCGACGAGCAGGCCGTAGCCGCCTGGCTGCGCGAGCTCTCCGGGCGGCCGCGTTAGACGGAGACGCCGTGGGGACGCCGCGCGCGCCGCGGCGTCCCCGCGTTTCCGCCCCCACACCAGCGGGGAACGCCAATTCATAGAGGGGTGTCACGATGTTGAAAGCCCCCACAGAGTTTCGAAAGGAGAGCCATATGGCTCGAACCCCGCTCTTTGAATTGGCCGAGCACGACCAGAGCGTGTGGAGCGACTACCTGTCGCGCAAGTTCGTGAAGGAGGGCGGCCTCAAGGCGCTCGTGGACCGCGGGATCGTGGGCGTGACGTCCAACCCGACGATCTTCCAGGGCGCGATCGCCGAGGGCGACGCCTACGACGAGCAGATCAAGGCGCTCGCGAAGGAGCTCGACGACCCGCGCGAGATCTTCTGGCAGCTGGCCAAGGACGACATCCGCGACGCCTGCGACATCATGCGCCCGACCTGGGACGAGGGCCGCGGCAAGGACGGCTGGGTCTCGCTCGAGGTCGACCCGACCCTGGCCCACGAGACCGACACCACCAAGTCGGAGGCGATCCGCCTCCACGAGCTCGTCGACCGCCCGAACCTCTACATCAAGATCCCGGCGACGCTGGCGGGCGTCCAGGCGATCGAGGACACGATCGCCGCGGGCATCCCGGTCAACGTCACGCTGATCTTCTCGCTCGCCCGCTACCGCGAGGTCGCCGAGGCCTACATCCGCGGCGTCAAGCGCTTCGTCGACGGCGGCGGCGACCCCACCGGCAAGCTCGCCTCGGTCGCCTCGTTCTTCGTCTCGCGCGTCGACACCGAGGCCGACAAGCGCCTGGACAAGGTCGGCGGCCACGACGAGCTCAAGGGCAAGCTGGCCATCGCCAACGCCAAGCTCGCCTACCAGGCCTACGAGGAGATCTTCTCGTCGCCCGAGTGGCTCCAGCTGGAGGCGAAGGGGGCGACCAAGCAGCGCTGCCTGTGGGCGTCGACCTCGACCAAGAACCCGGACTACCGCGACGTGCTCTACGTCGAGGAGCTCGTCGGCCCGGAGACCGTCAACACGATGCCGCGCGAGACCATCGACGCCACCGAGGACCACGCCGAGATCCGCGGCGACACCATCAAGGAGGACGTCGAGGGCGCCTCCAAGACGCTCGACGCCATCGAGGCTGCCGGCGTCTCCTACGACGAGGTCGTGCAGGTGCTCGAGGACGAGGGCGTGCAGAAGTTCGAGAAGTCCTTCGAGGACCTGATCGAGGGGCTCGAGAGCAAGCTGAAGCTGGTGGCCGCCTGATGGCCCACGACGCCGGCTTCCGCCGCGAGCTCGGCCAGCAGCTGCGGGTCGACTCGGTGCGCGCGTCGGCCGCCGCCGGCTCGGGCCACCCGACGTCCTCGATGTCGGCGGCGGACCTGATGGCGGTGCTGATCGACGGCCACCTGCGGCTGGACTACCAGCACCCGCACGACGCGGCGAACGACCACCTCATCTTCTCCAAGGGCCACGCCTCGCCGCTGTACTACAGCGTCCTGAAGGCGGTCGGCTCGATCGACGACGCGGAGCTGCTGACGTTCCGCAAGCTTGGATCGCGGCTGGAGGGCCACCCCACGCCGCGCATCCCGCCCACCGACGTGGCCACGGGCTCGCTCGGGCAGGGCCTGCCGATCTCCGTCGGCGTCGCGCTGACCGGCGCGAAGCTCGACCGGCTGCCCTACCGCGTCTGGTGCCTGTGCGGCGACTCCGAGATGGCCGAGGGGTCGATGTGGGAGGCCTTCCAGCACGCCGGCTGGGAGGGCCTGGACAACCTGGTGGCGATCATCGACGTCAACCGGCTCGGCCAGACGCGCGAGACGATGCTCGGCTGGGACGTCGAGGGCTACGTCAAGCGCATCGAGGCGTTCGGCTGGCACGTCATCTCGATCGACGGCCACGACGTCGAGGCGATCGAGCGGGCCTACGCCGAGGCCGAGCAGACCAAGGGCAAGCCGACCGCGATCGTCGCCCGCACGAAGAAGGGCAAGGGCGTCAAGGCGGTCGAGGACCAGCCCGGCAAGCACGGCAAGCCGCTCGACGACGCCGAGGAGGCCGTGCAGGAGCTCGGCGGCGAGCGCGACCTCTCGGTCGACGTGGCCAAGCCGCCCGCCGGCGAGGCGCACACGTTCCAGACGTCCGGCGGCGATCTGCCGACCTGGGAGCTGGGCGACGAGGAGGCCACCCGCAAGGCCTACGGCCTCGCGCTGACCGCGCTGGGCGCGGCCCGCGGCGACATCGTGGCGCTGGACGGCGAGGTGTCGAACTCCACGCACTCCGAGGAGTTCCGCGAGGCCCATCCGGACCGCTACTTCGAGATGTTCATCGCGGAGCAGCAGCTGATCTCGGCCGCGGTCGGCATGCAGGTGGGCAAGCGCTGGACGCCGTTCGCCTCGACGTTCGCCGCGTTCTTCTCGCGCGCCTATGACTTCGTGCGCATGGCGGCGATCTCGCGCGCGGACATCCGCCTGGCC
>JAICUS010000383.1 GCA_025935735.1 Solirubrobacteraceae bacterium
CCTGGCCCGCCGCGGGCTGCTGCCGGCGGTCTACCTCGCCCAGGGCGGAACGCTGCGCTGCCAGGCCGCGCGCGGCTACTGGCAGGTGCGCGACGGCGTGCCGGCCAGCGCCGGCCACGTCGGGCGGGCCTTCGCCGCCGGCGAGACCGTGGTCGTGGAAGACGCTTCCGTGCCCGGCGCGCACGCCCGCGCCTGCCTCCCGCTCGGCGCGGCCGGCGTGCTGGTCGCCGAGACCCTCGTCCCGCTCGACGCGGCCACACTGGCCGAGCTCGAGCGCACGGCCGCGGCGCTGTCCGCCCGGCTGGAGGAGGTCGGCGTGCTCGGCCACGCCTCGCCGGCGCAGCGCCTGGCCCGCACCGCGGCGCGCCTGGCCGCCACCGACGACCCGGCCGAGATCGTCCGCGAGGCGCTGGCCGCGGCGCTCGAGCTGTCGGGTTGCGAGTCCGGTGTGCTCGCGCTGGCCAACGGCTACGGCGAGCTGTATCCACGGCTGGCCGAGGGCACGTTCGGGATCGCGTTCTCGCAGCTGTCAGCCGAGGAGCTGGGCGACATGGACGCCTGGGTCCAGGACGGCACGTCCTGCTACACGCTCGGCGACACCGCCGGCCGCGGCTACGCGGGCCACGAGGTGCTGCGCAAGGCCGGCGCCGCCTCCCTGATCGTGCTCCCGCTCGTGGCGGGCGGGCAGCGTCTCGGGTTGGTCGTCCTGGCCGACCGGGCGAACCGCCGGCCGCCGGCCGAGGACGTCGAGCTGCTCGAGCTGCTGGCCCACGTGGCCGCCGGCGGCCTGCGCCCGCGCTGCCCGGCCGCGGAAGCCCCGGCCGCCGCGGTCAGCGCACTGCAGCGCGTCTAGACTCGGGCGGCGTGTTCGGCCGCATCGACCACATCGGGGTCGCGGTCGCCGACCTCGAGGCGGCGATCGAGCTCCACACCGGCCCTTACGGCATGCCGCTGGTGCACCGCGAGACGATCGCGGAGCAGGGCGTCGAGGCGGCGCTGCTGGACGTCGGCGAGAGCCACGTCGAGCTGCTGCGGCCGTTGACCGGCGACACGCCGGTGGGCCGCTTCCTCGCCGCGCGCGGCCCCGGGCTGCACCACGTCGCCTACCAGGTGGCGGACGTCGCCGCCGCGCTCGATGCGGCGCGCGGGGCCGGCCTGCGGCTGATCGACGAGGCGCCGCGCACCGGCATCCGCGGCTCGCGGGTCGCCTTCCTGCACCCGCAGACCGCCGGCGGCGTCCTGACCGAGCTCGTCCAGCCCACGGAGGTCCCTGAGTGAGTCCCGCCCCCGTCCGTCGCGCCGCCCTGGGCTTCCAGGGCGGCCAGGTCCTCTCGCTGCGTCTGTCCGAGGACGCGCTGACCGCGCTGCGCCAGACCATCCGCGAGGGCCGCGAGCGCTGGCAGGAGGTCGAGGCCGCCGACGGCGCCGTGCTGATCGACCTCGGCCAGGTCGTCTATCTGCGCGTTGAGTCCGACGAGCACCGCGTCGGCTTCTAGTGCGCCGCCGGCGCTCGGCGCCTGGCGCCTGCGCGCGAACGCGCTGGACCTCGCGCTGTATCGCCGGGTCCGCTCGCTCGCGCGCACGCCGGCCACGGTCCGCTGGGTGCGGCGCTACTCGACCCTGGGCGAGCACGGCGCGGTGTGGCTGCTGGGCGGGCTCGCCGGCGCGGCCTTCGACCGCTCGCGCGGGCGCGACTGGCTGCGGGCGACCGCCACGGTCGGCGCGGCCTACGCCACCTCGACGTCGATCAAGCTGGCGATCGGCCGCGGCCGCCCGGTGGTCGAGGACCTGCCGCAGCTGATGGCCACGCCCACCGGCCTGTCGTTCCCCTCCTCGCACGCGACCTCGTCGTTCGCGGCCGCCCGGGCATTCGGCGCGCTCGTCCCCGGCGCGCCGCTGCAGCTCGCCGCGCTGGCCATGGGCCTCTCGCGGCTGTATCTGGGTGTCCACTACCCGTCCGACGTGGCGGCGGGGGCGGCGCTCGGGACGGCGCTCGGGAGCCTCGGGCGATGATGAAGGTGGGCATCGTCGGGCTGCCCAACGCGGGCAAGTCCTCGCTGTTCAACGCGCTCTCGCGCGCCGGCGCGGAGGCGGCGAACTACCCGTTCACCACGATCGAGCCCAACGTGGCGGTCGTGCCCGTTCACGACGAGCGGCTGGACGCGGTGGCGCGCACCGTGGGCGCCTCGAACACCGTCCCGGACACGATCGAGTTCCACGACATCGCCGGGCTGGTGGCCGGCGCGCACCAGGGCGAGGGGCTGGGCAACAAGTTCCTGGCCAACATCCGCGAGACGGACGCGCTGCTGCACGTCGTGCGCGTCCACGAGGACCCGAACGTCATCCACCCCGAGGGCCGGGTCGACCCCGCGGCGGACATCGACACGATCGAGACCGAGCTCGTCTATGCGGACCTCGAGTCCGCCGAGCGCCGTCACGCCCGGGTCGTGCGCGACGCCCGCTCCGGCGACCGGGCCGCGGTGGCCGAGGAGGCCTGGCTGCGCCAGGTGATCGAGGCCCTGCAGGCCGGCCGGCCGGTCCGCTCGGTCCCGCCGCCGGCCGACGCGCCGGACGCCGTGCGCAACCTCTCGCCGCTCACGGGCAAGCCAGTGCTGTTCGTGGCCAACGTCGACGAGTCCCACCCACCCGACGACGCGGTGCCGTCGGTCGTGGCCGACCACGCGGCGGCCGAGGGCGCCGCCGCGGTGGCGATCTCCTCGCGGCTGGAGGCCGAGCTGTCCGAGCTCGACGACGAGGACGCGGCGGCCATGCGCGAGGACCTCGGCGTGACCGACTCGGGGCTGAACCGGGTCGTGCGCGGCGCCTTCGGCCTGCTCGACCTGATCGCGTTCTTCACCGCCGGCGAGGCCAAGCCCGCCCAGTCCTGGCACCTGCGCCGGGGGCTGAGCGCCTGGCACGCCGCGGGCGAGATCCACTCCGACATCCAGCGCGGCTTCGTCCGCGCCGAGGTGATCGCCTGGGACGCGCTGGTCGAGGCCGGCGGCTACGCGGGGGCGCGCGATCGCGGCGTGCTGCGCCTGGAGGGCCGCGACTACGCGATGGCCGACGGCGACGTGATCACCGTCAAGTTCACCCCGTAGCGGTGCAGCACTGGCTGAAGGCGATCGGCCACGCACGCGGGCCGTTGACCGACGCCTGGCTCCAGGAGCGCCCGGCGTCGCTGCACCGCACCGGCTTCCCCCGTCGCCCGCGCATGGAGCCCGGCGACCGGCTCGTCTACTACGCCTCGGTGTGGCGGGTGGTGTTCGCCGTGGTCGAGGTCACCGAGGAGCCCGCGCTCACCCGGCCGGGGACGCGCTGGCCGTGGACGGTCGAGGTCGAGCCGCTGCTGCTCGTCCCGCGCCTGGACGCCGCGCCGCCGGTGGAGGCGATCGGCGTCCCGGCCCGCTCGATGAGCCAGCAGTCGCACATCCGCCTGTCCCCGGAGCACTTCACGCGCGCCGTGGAAGCTCTCGCTAGTGTCGCCCTGTGAGCGAGCATTTCGTGCTCCCGGGGCCGGATGTGGGCCGGCTGCTGCTCGACCGCCTCGTGGCCGAGGGCGTGCGCTACGGGCGCGACTTCGCGCTCGTGCGCATCACCGTGCCGCTCGGGTCCGCCGAGGAGCTCGCGCCCACGTTCGGCCGCGTCCTGCGCGACGCCGACGTGCTCGTGCGCTGGGAGGCCGACGAGCTGCTCGCGCTGCTGCCGGCCACCGACCGGCCGGGCGCCGAGCGCGCGGCGGAGCGCCTGAAGGCGGCCGTCGACGGCGCGGCGGTCCAGCTCGGCGCCGCCCACTGGGTCGGCGACACCGCGTTCGACCTGCTCGCGCGGGCGCAGCCGCGAGCCTAGCCCCGCAGCCGCCTCGCCAGCGCGCCCATCCCCATCTCGGCCGCCTTGACGGCGCCGGCCTCGCGGTCGGTCTCCGCGTCCGGCGGGCGCTCGACCGGCACGGGGCGCAGCGTGGCGATGTCGCGGAACGTGCGCAGCTCCGCCGCCTGCTCGATCAGCGCGCGGCGCACGGAGGGCGACTCGCGGACCGCGCCGAGGATCACGTGCTCGAGATCGCCCTTGCGGCGCAGCAGGTCGGCGGCGGTCTTGGCCCCGATGCCCTTCGCGCCCGGCAGCCCGTCCGACGGGTCCCCGCGCAGCGCGATGAAGTCCGGCACCTGCGAGGGCTCGATGCCGTAGATCTCGCGCACGCCGTCGACGTCGACCTCCGACGGCCCCTGCTGGCGGGCCTTCTGCTGGAGCACGGTCACGGTGTCGCTCACGCACTGGAACATGTCGCGGTCCGCGGTGAGGATCAGCGTGCGCCCGCCGGACTCGGTCTCCAGCGCGGCATAGGCGCCCATCAGGTCGTCGGCCTCCAGCGCCTCGTGGCTCTCCACCAGCCAGCCGAGCGCCCGGTAGAGCTCCGGTGCGCGCTCCCATTGCCAGGCCAGGTCGTCCGGCATCTCCGGCCGCGCTGCGTGGTAGTCGGGGAACGCCTCCACGCGATAGTCGGCCGACTCCTGCCCGAAGCACATGACCACCGAGCGCGGCCGGTACTTCTCCACGCACCACATGGCCTGGTTCACGGATCCCAGCAGCGCGTTGACGGGCCGCCCCTCCGCGCCCTTGACGCTGTCGGGCACCGAGAAGAACCCGCGATAGAGCAGGCCGGGCGAGTCGCACAACAGGAGCGGGCCGGTCATGGCGCGAAGTATGGTGGGACGCCATGCGGACCATCACGGGACTCGAGGAACTGCGCAAGGCCGAGGGCGAGACGCTGGGCACCTCCGACTGGCATGAGGTGACCCAGAAGGACGTCGACACGTTCGCCGACGTGACCGGCGACCACCAGTGGATCCACGTCGACGTCGAGCGGGCCAAGGAGACCCCGTTCGGCGGCACGATCGCCCACGGCTACCTCACGCTGAGCCTCGGCCCGCACCTGAACAACCAGGTGTTCAAGCTCGACGGCTTCACCTTCGCCCTCAACTACGGCCTCAACAAGGTCCGCTTCCCGGCGCCCGTGCCGATCCCCTCCAAGGTCCGGGCCAGCCCGAAGGTCAAGGAGGTCCAGGACATCCCCGGCGGCGCCCAGTGCGTCTTCGAGGTCACGTTCGAGCGCGAGGGCACCGAGAAGCCGGTCTGCGTGGCCGAGACCGTGGTCCGGGTGTACGAAGGCGGCGCGGCCAGCTAGCCGACCCGCACGCGCGGCCCGGGCGCCGCGCCCGACTTGACGCGGTAGGTCCCCGCGGGCCCGGTCCAGCGGTAGGCGCCGTGGGCGCCGATGCGCGTCGTCCCGGCGGCCTGCCAGTGGCGGCCCCGCCGCACCTGCACGTGCAGCAGCGACCCGCGCCGCGCGCCGATCACCCGGCCGTGCAGCGCGTAGCGCGCTCCCGCCGACGAGGCCACGGCGCCGCCGGTCGGGTCGGTCGTGATGCTCTTGAAGTAGGCCCAGGTGTCGAACAGCCCGAGCCGCGAGCGCAGCGTGGCGCCCGAGACGCTGGTCGACCCGCGCGAGCCCACGACCTGCGCGGTCATGATCCGCGGGGACACGCCGCGCTCGGTCACCCGGATGCCGCGGAACGAGCCCGAGTAGAGCCCGCGCAGCTTGCGGCCGGCGCGGGACAGCGACATCGTCGTCGGATGCCAGCGGTGGCGCGGGGACACGTTGTCGTACGGGTCCTTGACCGAGACGAGCCACGGCTCGGGCGAGCCGCCGAACGCGTTCTCGACGTCCTCGGTCCGCCCGCCGGAGGTGGAGAAGAAGTACGTGGTCACCGGCTGCCCGTTGTACGTGACCACCTGGCCGCGGGTCTCGGCGACGGCCTCGTTGGAGGCCGGCGTCTCCACCGACACGCCGAGGTACATCTGCGAGCGCGTGTCGGCGTAGAGCGTCGTGCCCTGGCCGGTCGTGATCGCATAGGTCCGGGCGGCGATCGCCTGGGCCTTCAGCGCCTCCAGCGGCCAGGAGGCCGGCGACTCGGCGGGGACCACGCCCTGCAGGTAGTCGTCCAGCTGCACGGAG
>JAICUS010000745.1 GCA_025935735.1 Solirubrobacteraceae bacterium
CTCGACTTCGCGCGCACCTGGATCGACAAGACGGCGCGCGAGCAGAACTGCTGACCTCGGAGGGCATCGCCAGGTGAGCGAGAAGCGAACGACGGCTCGAGCATTCCATGACGCCGCCGGGGTCGAGGACTGGCGCGTGCTGTTCTCCGGGGCCCACGCCTACTTCCGTGTCCGGTCGTTCGCGGAGGGAGCACGGTTCGTGGCCGCGATCGCCGACGTCGCCGAGGCCGTGGGCCACTTCCCCGACGTCGACGTCCGACCCGAGGGCGTCACCGTCCGGACCGCCTCGGGCGAGTACGGAGCCCTGAGCCCTCGTGACGTGGAGCTGGCGCGAGGGATCTCGGCGGAAGCCCGGAAGCTGGGGCTCGAGGCGGATCCCTCGCAGGTCCAGGTCGTGGCCATCGCGGTAGCGCAGGACGCCGACAGCGACGTCGGCCCGTTCTGGGCCGCGGCGCTGGGCTACCGGAGCCTCGGACCGAACGAGGACGTCATCGATCGCCATCGACGGAACCCGCAGGTCTCGTTCCAGGGCCTCAAACCGCCCCGGCCGGGCCGTGGCCGAACGCATATCGACGTGAGCGTGCCGGCCGATCAGGCCGAAGCCAGGGTCGCGGCAGCCCTCGAGGCCGGCGGCCGCCTCGCGGACGCTTCGCACGCGCCCAATTGGTGGACGCTGGCCTCGCCCGAGAACCACAAGGTCGACATCGCGGCATGGCCGGATTTCGACGATGACGCGGAGGGCTGAGCGAGCGGCGCGGCCTCGAAGGAATCGGGAACCGCGCTTGGCGATGGCAGCGCCGGAGTGCGATCAAGAGTCCCTGTTCCAGGTCGGCGAGATCATGGGCCCTGACAGCGGCCTGGTCAGGTTGGCGTCCCCGGCAGGATTTGAACCTGCGACCCGCTGCTTAGAAGGCAGCCGCTCTGTCCACTGAGCTACGGGGACGTAGGCGTGCCATGGTAGAACTGGCCCGAGCGCCTCTCCGTCCAACCGACGTGCGCCGCCGATGAGGGACACCGCCGGGAATGCGAGCTCGCTGGCACCTCGCCCCTCTCGTGTTCGCCGTTCTTGCGGCATGCGGGCCGGCGCTTCCAGACATGACGGCGGCGGAAGCGACGTGGTGTCGCGGCGCCGATGGCGACCCTGACCGGCTCGCCGACGTTGTCCAGGCGGCGATCGACCTCGACTTCGATGAGATGACCTTTGTCCGGGAATGGACGGACTGGGCGGTCGACCGCAGCGCCCCAGGCAGCGAGGTGATACGCGCATGCCGGCTTGGCTATGCGAGGTCGATCGATCCACAGGCGAGTGCCGCAACCTCTGCGGCCCCGGGATCTTCAGCCGTCGAGGATCAGCCGTAGCTTCCGGCGACCGTGCCGTTCGGTGCCCATCAGTGCGTCTGCACGGCCCACGAGCGGAAGCCGGCGTCGGGCTGGTCGAACGTGACGCCGGAGGCCGCGGGGGGTGTGGCGGCTGCGGACACGGCATCTTCCGTACTTGGAGGCGCGATTCGCCCGTGCTACGCTCCGGCGCCCTCGGGCCGGTGCGGCCCACCTCGGGAGTGCGCATCGCCGGATGACCGCGGGCCCCGAACCCGGACACGCGAACCAGCTGGAGCTCGGCCTTGGCGCGCCCCGACTCGCCATCGAGCCGGAGTGGAAGGACCAGCCACGGCTGTGGGGCCACTCCATGCACCCGATGTGCTCGTACCTCGCGAGCTTCCCGGCGGCCCTCGCGCACGCCTTCGTCGAGCGCTATAGCCGGCCTGGCGACGTGGTCCTCGATCCGTTCTCGGGCCGCGGAACGGCGCCGCTGGAGGCCGTCGTCTCCGGCCGCATCGGGGTCGGCAACGACCTCAACCCGTTCGCGCACCTGCTCACGGCCGCGAAGCTCGACCCGCCGACCCAGGCCGAGGCGCGAACGCGCGCAACCGCGCTCCGCCTGGCGTTCGCGGCAGGTGCGCCCGGCTGGCTCGACCGGGCGCGTGCCCTCCAGCAGGACCCGCTCGCGGGCGCCGAGGTGCGCGTGCCGGCCGAGGTCGCGCTGGCGTTCCACGAGCGGACGTTCGCGCAGCTGCTGTTCCTGCAGGCGTCCCTCGACCTGGCGACACCCGTGGACCGGTTCATCGCCGCGGCCATCGCGGGGATCCTGCACGGCAAGACGCCGTCGTACCTCTCCACCCTCATGCCGAACACCTTCAGCATGGCCCCGCGCTACGTGCGGGATTTCGCGCAGCGCACGGCCTTCCAGTCACCGGACCGAGACGCCTTCGACCGCCTCGAAGCGAAGCTCACGCGCCTCTTCCGCGACCCGCCCCCGCGCACGACGGGCATCGCGCTCCTGGGCGACGCCCGCGACGCCGGAGCGCGCGCCAGCTTGGCCCTGCGCACGCGTCGCCTGCCCGAGCGCGCACGGCTCGTCCTGACCTCGCCGCCCTACCTGCGCGTGCTCAAGTACGGCTACTACAACTGGCTCCGCGCGTGGTTCCTGGGCTTCGACTCCAAGGCGATCGATGCTTCCCTCGACGACGCCCACCGCCGCGCGCCCTACCTCGACTTCCTCCGCGAAGTGCTTCGCGATCTCCGTCCGGC
>JAICUS010000201.1 GCA_025935735.1 Solirubrobacteraceae bacterium
GACCCGCCCGGGCGAAGATGGCGGCGTGGTGGTACGGCGCGCCGCCGGCGCCATAGAGGGCGATACGGGCTCTAGGCATGGACGCTCTCCTTGGGTGCGGTCACGTGGCAGGCGGCGATGTGGCCGCCGCCGTGGTCGTACGCCGGCGGCGCCACCTCGGCGCAGACGGGCTGCGCGAGCGGGCAGCGCGGGTGGAACGCGCAGCCGCGCGGCGGGTCGATGGGGGTGGGGATCTCGCCCGCGAGCTGCACGGGCCGGTGCTCGGCCAGCGGGTCCGCGGGCGGGACGGCCGCCAGCAGCGCCCGCGTGTACGGGTGCTGCGGCTGGTTGTAGACCCGGTCGGCGGGGCCCTGCTCGACGATCCGCCCGAGGTACATGACCGCCACGCGGTCGCTCACCTCGCGCACCACGCCGAGGTCGTGCGAGATGAACAGGTAGGCCACGCCGGTGCTCTGCTGGAGGTCGGCCAGCAGCTCGACGATCTGCCCCTGGACGGAGACGTCGAGCGCGCTCACCGGCTCGTCGGCCACGATCAGCCTGGGCCCGAGCGCGAGCGCGGCGGCGATGCCCACGCGCTGGCGCAGGCCCCCGCTCAGCTCGTGCGGGAGCATCCGGGCGCGCCGCGAGGTGAGCGCCACGCGGTCCATCAGCTCCGCCACTCGGGCCCGCCGATCGGCCGGCGTGCCCACGCCATGGATGTCCAGCGGCTCGCGGATGATGTCCTCCACCCGCTGGCGGGGATCCAGGGAGGCGTACGGGTCCTGGAAGATCACCTGGATCTCCCGGCGCAGCTGGAACCAGCGGGCTCGCGATGCCCCCGCCACGTCCTCGCCCGCGAAGCGGATCTCTCCGGCCGTGGGCCGCAGCAGGCCGAGCATCAGCCGGCCGAGCGTCGACTTGCCCGAGCCGGACTCGCCGACCACGCCGACGGTCGTGCCGGCCTCCACCATCAGCGACACGTCGGCCACGGCGTGCACGGCGCGGCGGGGCGACCGGGTCGCCCGCTCACCCATCCGGCGGCGCAGCGGGAAGTCCTTGACGACGTGGCGGACCTCCATCAGCGTCGCGCTCATGCCGCCACCGTCCGCCGGCCGGGCAGGGCGTCGAGGAGCTTGCGGGTGTAGGCGTGCTGCGGACGCGCGAACAGCTGCCGCACCGGCGCCTGCTCGACGATCTCGCCGTCGTACATCACGCACACGCGCGAGGCGAGCTGCGCCACCACGCCGAGGTCGTGGCTGATGAGCACCACCGCGCCGGCGTGCTCGGCGATGAGCACGCGCAGCAGACGCAGGATCTGCGCCTGGACGGTGACGTCGAGCGCCGAGGTCGGCTCGTCGGCGATGAGCAGCGCCGGTTCGAGCGCCAGCGCGATGGCGATCGCCACCCGCTGGTTCATGCCGCCCGACAGCTCGTGCGGATACGCCCGCATGCGCTCCTCCGCGGCCGGGATGCCGACGGCCCTCAGCCGCTCGACGGCCAGCATCCGCGCCGCTCGCTTCGGCAGGCGCCCATGCGCGCGGAACACCTCGACGAGCTGGTCGCCGATCGTGTAGCTCGGATCGAGCGCCGTGCTCGGGTTCTGGAACACGGCGGCGATCTCGGACCCTCGCAGCGCACGCAGATCGCGCGACGACAGCGCCCGCAGGTCGCGCCCCTGGAAGCGCACGTCGCCCGTCACGTGCGCGGTGGGCGGCAACAGCCCGAGGACGGTCGTGCCCAGCGTGGTCTTGCCGGAGCCCGACTCGCCGACGATGCCGAGCACGTCGCCGCGCTCGACCGCGAGCGTGACGCCGCGCACCGCCGCCTGGTCGCCGTAGCGGACCGAGAGATCGCGGATCTCGAGCAGCGGCGTCATCGCAGCCTCGCCCGGCCGCGCGGGTCCAGCCACGCGTGCAGGCCGTCCCCGATCAGGTTGAACGTCAGCACGAGCACGGCGATCGCCGCGCCCGGCACGGCCACGATCCAGGCGTCGGTGGCCATGAAGTCCCGGCCCTCGGACAGCATCACGCCGAGCGACGCCGTCGGCGGCTTGATGCCGATGCCGACGAAGCTGAGTGCCGCCTCGAGCAGCACGGCGATGCCGAACAGGATCGACGCCTGCACGATCACGGGACCGATGCTGTTGGGCAGCACGTGCCGCAGCACGATCCGCCGGCCCGACGCGCCGCGGGCCCGCGCCGCCTCGACATAGAGCTCCTGCGCGGTCTCCAGCGTCGACGCACGCATGACGCGCGCGAGGATCGGGACGTACACGACGCCGATCGCCAGGATCAGCACGCTGAGGCCGCTGCCGAAGATCGCCATGACGGTGATGGCCAGCAGCACGGCCGGGAACGCCATCAGCACGTCGAGCGGCCGCATCACGACGTTGTCCGCGACGCCGCCGGCGTAACCGGCGAAGAGCCCGAGCGGCACGCCGAGAGCCAGCCCGACGAGCACGGAGCCGACGGCCGCGGCGAGCGAGATGCGGTACCCCTCGGCCATGCGCACGAACTGGTCGCGCCCGAAGTTGTCCGCACCGAGCCAGTGAGCGCCGCTCGGGCCGTTGAGCGCATCCGAGGCCGTGATCTGGTCGGCGCTGTAGCGCGACAGCAGCGGCCCGAAGATGGCCAGCAGCACGATCAGCGCCAGCAGCACGAACCCCGCACGGAGACGCCCGTTGAGGCGCGGCCGCCGGCGTTCGGCCGCCGGCGCCGCCACCGGCTCGACGTCGGAGATCAACGTGGTCATGCGCCGGTCACCCGGAGCCTGGGGTTCAGCACCGCGTAGAGCACGTCGGCCAGCAGATTGACGGCGATGAACATCACGCCGATCACGAGCACCGCCGCCTGCACCACCGGGTAGTCGCGCTGCAGCACGGCGTCGAGCACGAGGCGCCCGACGCCGGGCAGCGAGAACACCTGCTCGACGACGATCGCGCCGCCCAGCAGGTACCCCGCCTGCATGCCCACCACCGTGGCGATCGGGATCGCCGCATTGCGCAGGCCGTGCTTGAGGACCACCGTGCGCTCGGGCACGCCCTTCGCCCGGCAGAAGCGGATGTAGTCGCGGCTGAGCACGTCGAGCATCGCCGCGCGCGTGACCCGGATGAGCACGGCGGCGAATCCCGCGCCCAGTGCGCAGGCCGGCAGCACGAGGTGGCGCAGGTTTTCCAGCGGGTCTTGTGAGAGCGGCACCCAGCCCGAGGACGGCAGCGCGCCCAGGCCGAGCGAGAACAGCAGGATCAGCATGATCCCGAGCCAGAAGTCCGGTATCGAGATCCCGGCCATGCTCAGCGCCTGCGCGCCGGCGTCGGCCGTGCGGCCCTGGCGCACGGCGGCGAGCACGCCGAGCGGCACGCCGGTGAGCACGGCGATCAGCAGGGCACCGATCGCCAGCTCGATGGTCACCGGCAACCGCTGGCCCAGCAACATGCCGATCGACGCGTTGCTCGAGTAGTCCGTGCCGAAGTCACCACGGAGCAGGTGCCCCATCCAGATGAAGTACTGCGCGACCAGCGGCTTGTCGAGGCCCAGCTCGCTGTGCACGCGCGCGACCAGCGAGGGCGTCTGGTTGAGCCCCAGGATCGCCGAGGCCGGGTCGCCCGGCACGAGGTGCACGATCAGGAACACCAGCACCGACATGCCGAAGAGCATCGGTACGGCGAGCGCGAGCCGGCGTCCTACGACTTGCGCCACATCTCCTCCGCGCGGATCTCGAGGGTCGGCAGCGGGGTGGGGCCGTGGAACGACGGCTTGGTCCAGTACCGCTGGATCTCGTTGGTCAGGAACAGGATCGGCGCCTCCTGCTGGATCCGGCGCACGAGCTCCGGGTACACCTGCTTGCGCGTCGCCTGGTCGGCCTCGTACGTGAACTTGTCGATCAGCGCGTCGGTCTGCTTGTTCGAGTAGCCCGGGAAGTTGAACGAGCCGCCCGTCCGCGTGACCGTGCCGTAGATGAACGACGGGTCGAACGTCGCGCTGAAGTACGTGCTCGTCATGTCGTACTTCTTGGTGGCCAGCTGCTGGAACCACTGCGCGGGCTCGTAGCGCTGGATATTGAGGTCGATGCCGATCTTCTTGAGCTGGGCCTGGATGACCGCGGCCTCGCGCATCTGCGTGCCCACCTGGGGCTGGCCGGCGAAGTCGACCTTGAGCCGGCCCTTGATGCCGGCCTCGCGCAGAAGCGCCATCGCCTTGTCCGGATTCGGGGCGCCCTGATAGGCGTCGACGCCCGTGTACCACGGGCTCGGCTTGGCCGTCGCCTCCGTGGCCGGCACCGCCGTGCCGTACCAGACGAGGTTGATGATCTCCTCGCGGTCCAGGGCCCAGGCGACCGCTTGGCGCACCCGCACGTCGTTGAACGGCGGCTTGGTGCAGTTGAAGAGCAGCAGGTCCGGGTTGTACGGCCGGCCCGGCGAGTTCGACACATCGCCGGACTGCTCGAGTTCCGTCACGCGCTGCGGCGGGACGCGCTGGATCCAGTCCAGCTCACCCGTCTGCAGGCCGGTCAGGCGGACGCTGTCGTCGCCGATCGCCTTGAAGACCACCTGGTCGAGGTACGGCTTGCCCGGCTTGAAGTACTTGTCCCACTTCTGCAGCGTGACGTGGTCATCCTGGACCCACTCGGCCAGCTTGTAGGGGCCGCAGCCCACGGGATGCAGCTTCGGGTCGGCGGCCTTGACCGCCTTCTCGTTCATGATCGAGACGAGGCCGGCCAGCAGCGGCTCGAGCGCACCGTAGGGCGCCTTGAGGTGCATGCGCAGCTTGTGCTTGCCCAGCACCTCGACGGTCTTGATGGCCGCGGTGAACGAGCCGAGCGGGTGGGTCTTGAAGCGGTTGAGCGTAAAGGCCACGTCGGCCGCGGTGAACGGCTCGCCGTTGTGCCAGACCGCGTTGTCCACCAGCTCGAACGTCCAGGTCTTCGGGTCCTCTTGCGTCCAGCTCGACGCCAGCCCCGGGTCATACTTGAACTGGTCGTCGATGTAGATCAGCGACGCGTAGATGTTCTGGTAGACCTGGATCGACGAGTACAGCTGCCCGTCCGCCGCGTCGAGGTTGACGGGCTTGTCCACCGTCGCGATCACCGCGCGGCCGCCGGTCATCGGCTTGCCGGCTGTCGCGCTCGCCGCGGTGCCGGTGCCGGTGCCGCTGCCGGCGCCGGCGCCATTGCCGCAGGCGGCCAGCAGCGAGCTGAGCCCGCCCGTGGCGCCCAGCGCACTCAACGCGCTCGCGCGGCGCAGGAACGCCCTGCGGTCGATGTCACCAGCCATGGTCTGTCATCACCCCTTGGTTCACCAGCTCTCCTCCCCTTGGTCCTGCTCGACCGGCGCGACCTCGCCCCAGAAGCCGGGGCTCGACTCCATGTAGGCGCGCTTGACCGTCACCAGCTCGTGCGCGACGACCGTGCTCTGGATGCCGCGCAGCTGGCCGAGGATCTCCGTCGAGAACTCGTAGAGGTCATCGGGCGAGCGCAGGATCACCTCGCACACCAGGTCGCTGAAGCCGCTCGTGGCGGCGAGGTAGCGGACCTCGCGGCGGGCGGCCAGCGCGGTGGCGATCGTCTCCAGCTCGCCGAGGTTGACCCGGAGCAGGACGAGCACCTCGATCTCGAACCCGAGCGCGCGCGGGTCGACGAGCGTGGCGAAGAACACCGAGCCGTTGTCCACGAGCGCGGTCACGCGCCGCCGGACGAGCGACTCGCTGATCCCGAACGCCTGCGCGAGGTCCGCGTAGCTGCGCCGGCCGTCCTCGCCCAGGAGCTGAATCAGCTGGAGGTCGGTCTCGTCCAGTACGGGCGCCGCGGCCGGCGGTGGGCCCTGCGGGCGCAACTCGCCCCCGAAGCTGGCGGCGATCCCATGGTCGTCCAGCAGCTCGCGGCTCCAGTCGTACGACGTCTTGAACGTGCGCAGGACGGAGTCCGTCGTCGTCGCGGTGATGCCCTCGATCTCGGCGAGCTCGTCGACCAGCACGCGGGCGAGCTGGCGCCGCGACGGCACGATCAGCTCCAAGACGATGTCGAACGTGCTCGTCACGATGGCCAGGAACCGCACGTCCGGTCGCCGGGCGAGCCGGGCGGCGACGCGCTTGGCCGCGCCCGCCTCGCAGGTCAGCTGGACGAGCACGGGGAAGCCCAGCCTCAGCCGTGCGGGGTCCGGCTGGCCGGTGACCCGGACGAGCCCCGAATCCAGCAGCTGCCGGCCACGGCGCGCCACGGTCGACTCGGAGGCCTCGACGACCCGGGCGACCTCGCGCCACGTCGCCCGCCCATGCAGCTGCAGCGCGGCAGCTATCTGCCGATCTAGTGCATCCACGCCGCAAGCGTTGCAGAGATCCGGCGAATCTGCAACAGTCAATGGCGAAATCCGTCAAGGAGAACGTGGAGATGATCACGCGAACGAGATCCGTGCCCGGCGAGCGAGAGGTCGTCGAGAGCGTCCGTGCCGACGACGCGTGGGCGCTCGTCGAGGAGTTCTCGACGCTGGTCCGGGAGTCCGGCACCGAGGAGGAGCGCCAAGCGGTCGAGCGCATCACCACTCGGTTGACGGAGTGGGGCGTGGACCACACGGTGCACACGCCGGAGCTGTTCATCAGCCTGCCGCGCGGCGCGTCGCTGACCGTGGGTGACGTCACGTACCACGCGAAGACGCCGAGCATGGCCGCGTCCACGCCCGAGGCCGGCATCACCGCGCCGATCGTCTATGAGCACGCGGCGCACGCCGCGTCGGTCAACGACATCTTCTCCGCCGCCGCCGGCGAGGGCGACGTCAGCGGCAAGATCGTGGTCACCGAGGGCCTGCCGATGCCCGGGCGGATCAACGACCTGGAGTCGCGCGGCGCGCTCGGGGTCGTGGCGATCGCCCCGGGCGAGCGCATCCACGAGGGCATCTGCACGCCGATCTGGGGCGCGCCCGACCTGACGAGCTGGCAGCACCAGCCGACGCTGCCCGTCGCATCGGTGTCGCGCCCCGACGGTGAGCGGCTGCTGACGCAGATCGCCGATGGCGCGGAGGCGACGCTCGTGGCGCGGCACGAAACGCGCTGGCGGCAGATCCCCGTGGTGGTGGCCGAGATCCGGGGCAGCGTCGAGCCCGAGCGGTTCGTGCTGATGCACGGCCACCTCGACTCCTGGCACGTGGGCATCGGCGACAACGCCACGGGCGACGCGACGCTGCTCGAGGTGGCGCGCGTGCTGGGCGCGCATCGCGACCGGCTGGCCCGGAGCGTGCGCATCGCCTGGTGGTCCGGGCACTCGCACGGCCGCTACGCCGGGTCCACCTGGTTCGCCGACGAGTTCGCGCTCGACCTGGCGAAGAACTGCGTCGTCCACGTCAACTGCGACTCGCCGGGCTGCCGCGACGCGGACGTGTTCGAGGACGTCTACTGGTCGGCCGAGGCCGAGGCGTTCGCGAAGGCGGCGATCCAGGACTTCTGCGGGCTGCCGTCGTCGGGCCGCGCGCCGCTGCGCGCCGGCGACCTGTCGTTCAACAACCTGGGGCTGTCGACGTTCTTCATGCTCAGCTCGACCATGAGCAAGGAGCTGCGCGAGCAGAAGGGCTACTACGCGGTCGGCGGCTGCGGCGGCAACATCGAGTGGCACACCGAGGCCGACACGCTCGAGATCGCGGACCGCGGCCGGCTGCTGCGCGACATGAAGCTCTACGCCGGCGCCGTCGTCCGCGCGGCCAACCTGCCGGTCCATCCGCTCGACTTCCGGGACACGGTCACGCAGATCGAGGAGGCGCTCGCCGCGCTCGGCGAGCGGCTCGGCGGCCAGGTCGACTTCTCCGGGACGCGCGAGCGCGCCGCCGCGCTGCGGGCGGCGCTCGAAGGCCTCTACGCGGCCGCGGCAAACGCGGAGAGCGTCGAGGCGGCGCGGCCGGTCAACGACGCGCTGCTGCGCATCGGCCGCGAGCTCGTGCGCGTGCTCTACAGCTCGGCCGGCACGTTCCGCCAGGACCCGGCGCTGCACATCCCGCTGCTGCCCGAGCTCGCCGCCGCGGCCGACGCCGTCGGCAAGGCGCCGGAGGGCGTGGTGCGCACGGAGCTCACGCGCGGCCGCAACCGGCTGGATGCCGCGCTGGAGGCGGCCACCGAGCTGGCCGAGGCGGTGCGCTGATGCCCGACGGCCCACTCAGCCTCGCCGTCGTCGGCGACGTCATCCCGGCCCGGCCGCTGTTCCCCGCCCCGCCGGAGTTCCAGCGGGTGCTCGGCGTGCTCGAGGCGGCAGACGTCACCGTGGGCAACCTCGACTCCGCGCTGACCACCCGCGGCTACCCGCGGGAGAAGCTGATCAACGTGCGGGCGAACCCCGACGTCGTCGCGCCCGACCTGGCCCGAATGGGCTTCGACGTGATCTCCGTGGCCAACAACCACGCGACCGACTACGGCGAGGCCGGCCTGTTCGACACCCTGGAGGCGCTGCGAGCCGCCGGGGTGCAGCCGGTCGGCGGCGGCGAGGACCTCGCCGCGGCGACCGCGCCGGTGGCGGTGGAGGCCGCGGGCTGGCGCGTCGGCGTCTCGGCCTGGACGGCGGTGCTGCCCACGGGCGCGGCGGCGTCGCCGGCCCGGCCCGGGCTGGCGCCGCTGCACGTCCACACGGCCTACGAAGTCGACCCGTACCTGCTGATGGAGGAACCTGCCACCGTGCCGACGGTGCGCTCGCACGTCGACGAGGCCGACCTGGCGCGGGCGTGCGAGGTCGTTCGCCGGCTGCGTGCGGACTCCGACTTCGTCGTCGCGCTGGTGCACTGGGGCGGCGGGCTCAGCGAAGGGCTGGCCGAGTACCAGTCGCCGCTCGGGCGGGCGCTGCTCGACGCAGGCGCGGACGTCGTCGTGGGCTCGCATCCGCACCGCGTGCTCGGCGTCGAGCGCCACGGCGAGAAGGCGATCGTGTACTCCGGCGGCACGCTGGTCGAGCAGATCGACCATGGCGTGGTCGGCCCGGAGCTGGCGCACATCTTCGGCCTGCTGTCGCCCGACAGCTTCATCGCGACGCTCGACGTCGCGCCCGACGGGCGCTACGGGCTGCGGATCACGCCGGCGACGATCGCGGCCGACGGCGTCCCGCAACTCGCCGCCGGCGCGGCGTTCGACCGCATCGCCGAGCGCATCACGCGACTGTCGGCGGAGCTGGGTACTGCGGTCGAGGTGCGCGACGGCGAGCTGCACGTGGTGCTGGGCGCGCCGGTCGCGGCCTGATGCTCGCCTACGTCGTGCGCGGCCCGGAGCGGGCCGCGCTGGAGGACGCCGAGCGGCCCGAGCCCGGCCCGGGCGAGGTGCGCCTGCGCGTCGCCGCGGTCGGCCTGAACCACCTCGACGTGTTCGTGCGTGCCGGCCTGGAAGGGCCGGGCATCCGGCCGACCACGCTGCCGCACGTGTCGGGCGGCGACGTGGCGGGGCGCATCGACGTGCTGGGCGAGGGCGTTGACGGCTGGACGGAGGGC
>JAICUS010000233.1 GCA_025935735.1 Solirubrobacteraceae bacterium
CTGGAGACGCACACCCCGCGGATCGGCCGCTGGCTCGTCGGCGGCGGCGCGGTCGGCCTGCTCATCGGGCTCATCGCGCTGCTCGGCTGAGCGGGCCTAGTGGCGCACCCGGCAACGATCGCCGGCCTTCGAGCGCGCCGCGCGGCGCTGCGCCGCATCGCTCGCCAAGCCGGCGAACGTTGCCGGGCGCACCACTAGCTCGCCGGCGGCGGGAGCGGCGCGAGGATCTCGAGGCGGTTGCCCCACGGGTCCTCCGTGTAGAAGCGCGGGACGCCCGGGAGCTCGTCGTCCCAGTGGACCGGCGCGCCGGCGGCGGTCAGCCGCTCGGCGAGGACGTCGAGGTCGGCCCCGCCGCCCACCGCCAGCGCCGGGTGCGCCTTGGCGGCCGGCGTGAAGTCGGCGGCCACGCCGACGTGCAGCTGCTGGGCGCCGCAGGCGAACCACGCGCCGCCGCGGCCGGCCAACGCCTCCGGCTTCTCCAGCTCCTGGAGCCCGAGCAGCCGGCCGTAGAACGCCCGCGCCTCGGCCTCGCTGCCGGGCGGGGCGGCCACCTGCACGTGGTCGAGCCCGACGATCACTCCGGCGAGCGTAGTTGCACGGCGAGCCCCAGCGGCGCGTCGCGGCGGGTGCGCTCGATCTTCCCCGGCACCGTGGCCGCCTCGCCGCGCGCGGCCACCGTGCCCACCTCGGCGCCGTCCACCAGGACCCGCCCGTCCGGCTCGATCCGGGCCTCGATCCACGCGTTCTGCCAGATCGGCAGCGGGGCCGCACGCCGCGCGGCCTCCAGCAGAGGCTGGGCGTCGCGGCTGAGCTCGACCGGCGTCCAGGCCTCGTCGCGTGCCGGCATCGTCGGCGGCAGCCCGTCGCGGAACATCCGCACGAGCCCGCGCCCGGTCCGGAAGACGTCCCCCCACGACGCCTGCGGGCGCTGCGCGCGAACCTCCGGCGGCTCGGCCTCGCGCTCGCGCGCCTTCTCGCGCGCCGCCGCGAACGCGCCGCGCCAGTCGAACGGCACGTCACCGAAGCCCGGCGGGGGCGGCGGCCGCTCGCCGCGCAGCCAGCCGTCGAGCCGCTCCGCGAAGTCGCCGGGTACCAGCCGCGCGCGCTCGCGCGCCTCGCGCTTGCGGCCGGTCGCGGCGAGCAGCGCGGGGACGACGACCGGCGCGTCCTCCCGGGTCTCCTCCTCGCTCGCGAGCGCCGCGGCGAACGCGTCGACGTCGGCGTAGGCGCCCATCCGCTCGGCGGTCGCGTCGAGCTGCCTGACCACGCCTTCCACCGTCGCGTCGACCTGGTCCGGGCGCTCGACGACCGGGTCTGCCTCGAGGGGGTCGCGCCGGACGGCGGGCTCGCGCTCGTCCTCGCCGAGGTCGACGAGCACCATCCACAGCCGCGGGCACTCCAGGGAGAGCAGCGATTGGACGACGACCGGCTCGCCCTCCACCCAGACCTGCGCGACGAGCTCGAACTGCCGGTTCACCCGCCGGTCGTAGCTGCCGTCCCCGCTCGGCTTCCAGCCCGCGGCGCGCAGGCCGCGATCGAGCGCGTCGCGGGTCAGACGGGCGATATCGGCCACGACCGGCGAGTCTAATCGCGCGAATGAGGCTCCTGCGCGGGGTGTGGCCGGCGCCGGTCAGCCCGCCCGCAGCCCGCCCAGGAACGCGGCGTGCTCGGGCTCGCCGGTGCCGCGGCGCAGCTCGAGCGCCGGCGGCGAGTGCGCGGCCATCCACAACCCGACGAGGCGCGTCTCGGCCACCGCGTCGGCCGGCAGCCAGCCGCCGAGGCCCGACGACGGCGCGCGAGCCAGCGCGCGGGCCGAGCGAGTCGCGAGCTCGGCCGGGTGGGCGGGGTGGGCGGGGCGGGCGGGACCCCAGTCCACCACGCGGCCGCCGGCGATCCACACGGCGTCGAAGCGCCCCTCCTCGCTCGGGTGCGGCGCGAGCACGAGCCGGGCGCCCGTGTGGATGGCCCGCAGCACGCCGCCCAGGCGCTCGAGCAGGGACTCCAGGCGCCGGCGGCGGCGGGTCAGCGACGCGGCGCGCTCGTAGTGCTGCGCGGCGGACGCCTCGGCGACCTGCTCATCCACGCGGGCCAGCAGCGCCGCGCCGCCGTCCTGGCCGACGAACAGCCGCAGCGCGCCGTCCAGGCGCTCGCGGTAGACGTTCGGGTCCAGGTCGCGCAGGCAGGGCGACAGGCAGCGGCCCATCTGCCCGTAGGCCGAGGGGTGCTCGCGGCGCGGCAGCGCGCGGCCGCAGTGGCGCAACCCGAACAGCGAGTTGAGCTGCTCGACCAGCTCGGCCGCCGCGGCGCGGCCGCGCACCGGCCCGACGCACACGGCGTGGCCCGCGGCCGGCTCGCGCGCGACTTCCAGTATCGGAAACGGGATGTCCAGCCGGCAGCGCACGTAGACGTAGCCGTCCGGCTCGGCCTTGCCGCGCACGTTGCCCGGCGGGCGCAGCGTCTTGATCAGCCGGTCCTCCAGCAGCAGCGCGCCGAGCTCGGACTCCGTGGCCTGGTGGTCGACGTGCTCGGCCTCGGCCGTCCAGCGCGCGCCGGAGGGGAAGTGGGCCCCCGCGCGCGGGGGGCGGGCGGTCGGAGTGCCGACGTCGAGCGGGCGGCCGGCGGCGTCGCGGAACACGTAGACGCCCGGGCCGTGCGGCAGCCCGGCCAGGTGCGGGCGCTCGCCGCGCGGGCGGCGCGGCACGCCCGGCGGCCGGGCGCGGCGGGCGCGGCGGGGCGAGAGCAGCGCGACCGCCTCCCCCACCGTGGCCGCGTGCGCGCACAGCCGGCCGAACAGCGCGCAGAACACGCGCGCGCACGTGCGCGCGTCCGGCAGCGCGCGGTGCACCGCCTCCACCTCCACGCCCAGCGCGGCGGCCAGCGCGGCCAGCCCGCGGCGGCGCTGCAGCGGCGCGAACCGCCGCGCGAGCGCCACCGTGCACAGCACCGGCGGGTCCGGCCAGTCGAGCGCCGCCCGGGCGAACGCCTGCTTGAGCACGTTGAGGTCGAAGCGGGCGTTGTGGGCGACGAGCACGCGGCCGCGCAGCTGCGCGGCGAACCCGGGCAGGACGGACTCGGGCGGCGGCGCGGCGGCGACCATCGCCTGCGAGATCCCCGTGAACCGCTGTATCCCGCGGCCGAGCGGCGCGGCGACGCCCACCAGCGACTGCCACTCGTCGTGCAGCTCGCCGCCGCCCACCAGCACGGCGCCGACCTCGGTCAGCTCGCAGCGCTCACCCGGCAGGCCGTTCGTCTCGGTGTCGACGGCGAGGAACTCGGCGGAGGCGAGGGGCAGCTCGAGCACGGACCCCTCAGCATCCGCCCGGCACCGGACGGATCGCACGCGTTGTTGCACCCGCCAACCGGGGCCCCGAGTTGGCGCGTTGCGCTAGCTTCCGGCAACGCACGTGCGCCGCCGTGTCCTCGCCGCGCTGGCCCTCGCCGGCACCGCCGGGGTCGCGGCGTGCGGCGGCGGCGGGCCGCGCACCAACCACGACCGCCCGCCCGCGCCGGTCACGCTCACCGGCGCCATCCACCCGCACCGCGTCCAGGTGTCCCCCGCCCGCGTCGGCGCCGGCCCGATCACGCTGGTCATCTCCAACCAGACCAGGCGCGCCCAGACGGTGACCATGGAGACCGCGAACCCGCCGGGCAGCGACACGGTCGGCCACAAGGCCAGCACCCCGCGCATCGCGCCGCAGGCCACCGGCCGGCTGACCATCGACGCCCGCCGCGGCGACTACATGGTCCACGTCGGCGACCGCACGGTCGCCGTCGCCCACGTCACCGTGGGCAAGCGCCGGTCTTCATCTCAGAACGACCTGCTGCTCCCGTAAGGGGTCAGACCCCTTGAGCGGCCCCGACTCAAGGGGTCTGACCCCTCCCGAGTTCTCGCGGCGTGACGGCGACCGTGCGGCGGGCGGCCCCGCGGACCACGTCGAGCTCCACGCGGGCGTCGATGCGGTCGGCGTCCAGCGCGCGCTGGAGGTCGTCGACGCCGCGGACCGGGACGCCGTCGACGGCCACGATGAGGTCCTCGGCGCGCAGGCCGGCGCGGGCGGCCGGCGAGCCCTGCATCACCTCGACGACCTCGACCGCGCGGTCGCGGCCGACGAGCGCCGCCGTGCGCGGCGGAAGCGGGCGGGCGCCGCCGGCGATGCCGATCCAGGCGCGGCGGACGCGGCCGTCGCGCATCAGGGCGGAGATGACGCGGCGGGTGGTGGAGTTGATCGGCACGGCCAGCCCGAGCCCGACGCCCGCCACCGCGGTGTTGATGCCGACCACGTTGCCGCGGCCGTCGACCAGCGCGCCGCCGGAGTTGCCCGGGTTCAGCGCCGCGTCGGTCTGGATGACGTCGTCGATCACCCGGGTCGCGCTGCCGTCGCGGGCCGGGAGTGAGCGGCCGAGCGCGGAGACGACGCCCGCGGTGACCGAGCCCTCGTAGCCGTGCGGGTTGCCGATCGCCACGACGAGTTGCCCGACGCGCAGCGCCGCGGCATCCCCCAGCGACGCGGCCGGGAGCCGGGCGGACTCGGCCCGCAGCAGCGCGAGGTCGGACAGCGGGTCGGCGCCGACCACGGACACCTCGACGTCCGAGCCGTCGGTGAACGAGGCCCGGGCGCGCGGGCGTGCGCCGGCGACGACGTGCGCGCACGTCAAGAGGAACCCGTCCGGCGTGATGACCACGCCCGAGCCGGCGCCCGCGAGCCGCCCGCGGCGGCCGACCCGGAGGTTCGCCACCGACGGCCCGAGCCGCTCCGCCACGCCGGTCACGACCCGCGAGTACGCGTCCAGCGCCTCGGCTTCGGAAGGCAGCGCGGCGGTCACTTGCGAAATGATAGTCACTGCCAGGACTCGAACCCGGCGCAAGAGTGCGGGGAGCCGTACCGGCAGCGCTCCTTCGCTGCCGTATGTTTGCGCGCGTGCAAGCAAATGCTGCATCGACGCGGCAGCTTTCGGAGCTCATGGCGCCGCTGTGGGCGTACCTGAACCGGAAGTCCTCGGCCGACCTGTTCCGGATGGTCGCCGAGCTTGACTCCTCCTTCTCCCAGGTGAAGATGCTGTTCCTGCTCGAGGACGGCGGCGAGCACTCCGTCAAGGAGATCGCCGAGCGCCTCGGCCTGTCGCTCCCAGCCGCCTCCCGGGCGGTCGACGGGCTCATCCAGCGGGGCTACGTCTCCCGCCGCGAATCCGCCACGGACCGGCGCTCGCGGCTGGTCGCGCTGACGCAAGACGGCCGCGCGGTCGTCGAGCGGGTGCTGCGCGCGCGCTTCCACACGCTGGAGGCGTTCGCGGACGAGCTCACGCCGGAGGAGCGGGACTGCCTCTACACCGCCCTCCTCCCCATCGTCGAAAGGATCGCCTCCCCGTGACCGACCGGCTCCGGCTCACCGATGCCAACCGCCGCTGGTGGACGCTGGCGGCGATGTGCTTCGCCCTCGCCATGGTGATGCTCGACAACACCGTGACGAACGTCGCGCTGCCGTCCATCCAGCGCAGCCTCCACGCCTCGCTCTCCGGCCTGGAGTGGACCGTCAACGCCTACACCCTGTCCTTCGCCGTGCTGCTCGTGACCGGCGGGCGCCTCGGCGACATCTTCGGCCGCCGCAAGGTCTTCCTGATCGGCGTGGTGGCCTTCGCCGCCGCCTCCGGGCTGATCGCGCTCGCCCCCACCGAGGGCTGGCTCGTGACCTTCCGCGCGCTCCAGGGCGTCGGCGCGGCCCTGATGATGCCGGCGACGCTGTCGATCATCACCAACGCGTTCCCGCCCCAGGAGCGCGGCAAGGCGATCGGCACGTGGGCCGGCGTGTCCGCCATCGCCCTCGCGATCGGCCCGCTGCTCGGCGGCTGGCTGACCGAGGACGTCACCTGGCGGGCGATCTTCATCATCAACATCCCGGTGGCCGTCGTGGCGGTGATCGTCACCCTGTTCGCCGCCCACGAGTCGCGCGACGAGACGGCGACCCGCCAGGTGGACATCCCGGGCATCGCCGCGCTCACCATCGGCCTGACGGCGCTCGTCCTGGCGCTCGTGGAGAGCAACAGCTGGGGCTGGGGCTCGGCTCGGATCGTCGGCCTGCTGGTCGTGGCCGCCATCGGGCTCGTCGGCTTCGTGGCGATCGAGCGCCGCTCCCCGGCTCCGGTCGTGGACTTCGCGTTCTTCCGCGCGCGCTCGTTCGTGGGCGCCAACGTGGTCGCGTTCACGATCTCGTTCGCGATGTTCGCGGTGTTCTTCTTCACGACGCTGTACCTGCAGAACGTCCTGCACTACTCGCCGCTGGAGACCGGCGTGCGGTTCCTGCCGTCGACGCTGGTGGTGATGGTCTGCGGGCCGCTGGCGGGGCGGCTGAGCGACCGCATCGGGCCGCGCGTGCCGCTGGTCATCGGGCTGCTGCTGGTGGCCGCCTCGCTGGCCTGGCAGTCGCGCATCCAGGTCGACACGAGCTACGGCTTCCTGGCCCCGGCGTTCGTCCTCCTGGGCGCCGGCATGGGCTTCTCCATGTCGCCGATGAGCACGGCGGCGATGAACGCCGTCGACCGCACGAAGGCCGGCGTGGCCTCGGGCACGCTGTCGATGACCCGCATGGTGGGCTCGACGTTCGGCGTGGCGGCGATGGGCGCGCTGGTGGCGGCGATCGGCCGGCACGACTTGGCGCGCTCGCTCCCGGGCGTCCCGCACGCCGCGCGCGAGCGGCTCGTGGAGGCGCTCGGCTCCGGCGCCGCGCCGTCCGGCGCGCCCGCCGGCGTGCGCAGCGCCGCCTCGCACGCGTTCGTGGACGCCGTCGGCACCGGCCTGACGATCGCCGCGTTCGCGATGGTCCTGGCCGCGCTGGCCGCCTGGTTCATGATCGCCCCCGGCCGCCCCGCGGCGGAGGTCCCCGTGGCGGTCGACGCCGAGGTCGAGGCCATCGCCGCGTAAGGCTCTCATCCGGAGGGGCGCCGCCCGGCGCCCCTCCGGGTACCGTGCCAGAACGTGGAGGTCCTGACCACGGTCGACGAGGCGCGCATCCGCGAGCTACGCCGGCGCGACGAGTTCTTCTGGGTCGACCTGCTCTCGCCGTCCGACGAGGCGCTCGACGCGCTCGGTGCGCTGCTGCACCTGCACCCGCTGGCGCTCGAGGACACGCGCGAGTTCCGCCAGCGCCCGAAGGTCGACACCTACGAGGACCACATCCTCCTCGTGTTCTTCACCGCGCGCAAGACGGGCGACGCGGCCTGGCCGGCCGTCCCGCTGGAGGTCCACGTCTACGTCTCCGGCGGCTTCGTGGCGACCATCCGGCGCGACGAGTGCGACCTGCTCGACGAGCTCCACGAGACGCTGGTGCCCGAGGGCGCGGCCGACGAGGAGTTCATCGTCTACCGCATCCTGGACTCGCTGACCGACGCCTACTACCCGGTGATCGACGCGCTGGAGGAGCAGATCGACACGCTCGAGGCCGAGGTGCTCAGCCGCCCGCTGCGCGAGCACCTGGGCCGGATCTACCGCCTCAAGCAGGACGTGCACAACCTGCAGCGGATCGTCGCCGGCCAGAAGGAGCAGTACCTGCGCGGCAACGAGTCGATCCTCGGCCGGGCGGGGCTGCAGAAGGGCACGCGGCCCTACCTGCGCGACGTGGCCGACCACCTGACCCAGGTCGCCGGCGAGTTCCACCGCCAGACCGAGGACCTGATGGCGCTCACCGGCACCTACTTCAACGCGAACTCCGACCGGCTGAACGCGGTGGCCACGCGGATCGCCATCGCGGGCACGCTGTTCGTCGTCTGGACGCTCGTCACGGGCTTCTTCGGCCAGAACTTCGGCTGGCTGGTGGACCACATCAAGAGCATCCACACGTTCCTGATCTTCGGCGTCGGCGGCTTCGTCGTGCCCACTGTGATCCTGCTCACGCTGTTCTGGGTCAAGCGCGACGACTGGTTCTGAGCGGCGGATAGGCTCCGGCCATGTCCGTCGACACCAGCCAGATCGCCCAGCTCGACGTCGAGCCCGGCGAGCTCCCGCCGACGATGGCCGCCTGGGTCATCCGCGCCGAGCGCGAGGGGGAGCCGACCGAGGCCTTCCAGCTGGAGGAGATGGAGGTACCGCAGCCCGGGGCGTTCGAGGTGATCGTGCGCGTGATGGCCGCGGGCGTGAACTTCAACAACGTGTGGGCGGCGCTGGGCAAGCCGATCTCGGTCTTCCGCTACCACGAGGAGGACCATCACATCGGCGGCTCGGACGCGTCCGGGATCGTGTGGGCGGTCGGCGAGGGCGTGACCCGCTGGAAGCCCGGCGACGAGGTCGTCGTGCACTGCAACCAGGCCTCCTACGAGGACGTCGAGGTGCACGGGCTCGATCCGCTGGCCGCGCCCTCGCAGCAGATCTGGGGCTACGAGACGACCTGGGGCTCGTTCGCGCAGTTCTGCAAGGTCCAGGCGCAGCAGCTGCTGCCCAAGCCCGCGGCGCTGTCGTGGGAGGAGGCGGCCTCCTACGGGCTGACGTTCTTCACCGCCTACCGCATGCTGGTCGACCAGGCGCGGCTGCAGGAGGGCCACCGCGTGCTGATCTGGGGTGGCGCGGGCGGCCTGGGCGTGTTCGCCCACCAGCTGTGCGCGCTGTCCGGCGCGGACTCGCTGGGCGTCGTGTCGTCGCCCGAGAAGGGCGAGCTGGTGCAGGCGCTCGGCGCGTGCGACTACATCGACCGCAGCGAGTTCACCGGCATGATGCGCC
>JAICUS010000550.1 GCA_025935735.1 Solirubrobacteraceae bacterium
GAGCTCACGCACATCTTCCGCCAGGCGGCGGGCTCGATGATCGTCCGCGGCGCGCACGCGGTCCGCCACGGCGAGGCTCCCGAGTACGGCGGCGACCTGTTCATGGTCGAGCGCGCCGACCCCCGCGAGGCGCTCCGGGAGGTCGTGTCGCTCGTGGCCACGCGGCTGCCGGGCCACTACGGCATCGACCCGCTCGCCGACATCCAGGTGTTCGCGCCGGTCTACCGCGGCGCGCTGGGCATCGACGCGCTCAACGCCCGGCTGCGCGAGGCATTGAACCCCGGCGGGCGCCCGGTGCTCGGCGGCCGCCTGCGCATCGGCGACAAGCTGATGCTCTCCGGGCGCAACCTGCACGACCTCGGGCTCATGAACGGCACCGTGCTGCGGCTGGTCGACGCCGACGACGACAAGTTGACCGTCAGCGCCGAGGGGCTGGCCGTCCAGCTCGCCCTCGAGGAGGCGCCGAAGCTCCAGCTCGCCTACGCCTGCTCGGTCCACAAGGGCCAGGGGATCGAGCTGCCGGTGGCGATCGTCATCGCCCACCCGGCGGCGGGGGCGTTCTTCCTGCGCCGCGAGATGCTCTACACGGCGATGACCCGCGCCCGCACCGCCACGGTCATCGTCGGGCAGCGCGACGTGGTCGCCCGGGCGGCGCGCACGCCGGACACGTCGCGCCGCCACTCGCGACTGGCCGCCCGGCTGGACGGTCCCGGGCGGAAGTACGGCGCATAGTCCGGCGACTGCACCGGTCGTGCCTGCCCGCGGCGGCCATCCGCTCGCATACTGGTGGTACGTGTGCGGTGGCCGCCGCCCGGCAGGCGCGGGCGGGGCCCGCCGGAATGCGTCGTAATTCCGGCCGGGACCGTTAGTCGTCGTAGTCGCCCGTCAACGCCGCGAACACGGCGCCCTGCGGGTCGGCGAACACGGCGAACCGGCCGGAGGGGACCGCGACGGGCTCGCTCAGCGCCCGACCGCCGAGCTCGGCCACGCGGCCGAGCAGCGCGTCGAGGTCCTCGTGGCCGAAGTACGGCAGCCAGCTCGGCGGCATGCCGTCGCGCGAGAGCATGCCGCCGTTGGAGCGACCGTGGTTCTGGATCACCCGGTAGCCGCCGGAGTCGGGGATGTCCATCGTCGTCCAGCCGAACAGGCTGCCGTAGAAGCCCGCCGCGGCGTCGGGGTCGGGCGTGACCAGGTCGTTCCAGGTCAGCGCGCCGGGCTGATTGACCACGGACGCTCCGATGTGGCCGCGCGGCTCCCACAACGCGAGCGCGGCGCCCGTGGGGTCGGAGATCACCGCCATCCGGCCGGCATCCATCACGTCGAACGGCTCGGCCATGACGGTGGCGCCCAGCTCGCCCGCGCGGCGCGCCTTCTCGTCGACGGACTCGACGGTGACATAGCAGTTCCAGTGCTGCGGCTGCTCGGCCGAGGCGTACAGCGCGCCCGCCGCCTGACCGCCGACCAGCGCGGTCGAGTAGACCATGCCCTCGCCGATCGGCGTGTCGCGGTAGTCCCAGCCGAAGACCGCGGTGTAGAACGCCTTGGCAGCGTCCGCGTCGCTGGTCACCAGCTCCACCCAGGAGAACGTCCCGGGCGCGTAGCTCGTCCGCTCGGCCATCAGCGCTGGGCCAGCCGGATCTCGTTGCCGGTCGGGTCGCGCACGGCCATGTCGACGCCGTAGGGCTGCTCGGTCGGCTCCTGCACGATGTCCGCGCCGCTCGCCTTCAGCTGCCGGTAGACGCCCTGCAGGTCCTCGGTGGCGAAGAACAGCCCGCCGGCGGCGCCCTTGGCCACGAGGTCGTTCAGCTTGGCCGTGGTCTCCTCGTCGAACACCGGCGGGCCGGGGATCCTCAGCAGCGCGACCGCCATCTCGGGCTGGTCGGGCAGGCCGACACTGAGCCAGCGGAAGCCGCCGAGCTCCTCGAGGGTCGCGTCTTCGCGGACTTCCATTCCCAACTTCTCCTTGTAGAACACGAGTGCCTCGTCCTGGTCGTGGACCCACTGGGTGACGTGTGTGAGGCGCATTGGCATGGCCGGGAACCTACGCGGACGCCGCCCGCCTGTCTTCTTCAAAACTGCGGTCTACGCCGGCCGCGCGTACGCCCGCTGGACGCACGTGGGCACCCGGACCCGGCTGGCGGCGGGCGGGTACGCGGCCCGGTAGGCGGTGGGCGAGCGGCCGAACGCCCGGCCGAAGCTGCTGGTGAACGAGCCGACGCTCCTCAGGCCCACGGTGAAGCAGATCTCGGCCACGCCGCGGTCGGTGTCGCGCAGCAGGGCCGCCGCGCGCTCGAGCCGGCGGGTCAGCAGGTAGCGGTGCGGGGTGACCCCGAACGCGCGCGCGAACTCGCGGCTGAAGTGCGCCTGCGAGAGCCGCGCGGCCTCGGCGAGCGTGGCGACGTCGAGCGGCTCGGCGTACCGGCGGTCCATCAGGTCCTTGGCTCGCAGCAGGTGGCGGCTGGGGTGGACCGGGGTCATGCCACCGCGATCGGGTCGCCGACGCCGATCTCGCCGTCGGCCAGGATGTCGGCCCGCAGCCCGCCGCGGTGCACGAGCGCCCGCAGCACCGGCCGCTCCGCGTAGCCGTCGACGACGGTGCACGGCTCGCACAGGCGCATGCCGCGGCAGCGGACGCCGCCGATCGTGAACTCGCAGCCCACGAGCGCGTTGAGCGCGATCCCGCGGGTCACCAGGTTGCGGCGGTGCTCCTCCGCGCGCAGCGGCGGGTCGAAGGACTCGCACACCTCCGCCTCGATCAGCGTCAGCGCGCTCCCGGGCAGCCCGGAGGGGAACGTGCCCTTGCCCACCGTGTGGCGGTCGCCCGCGATGCCGCGGCCGGCGTGCACGTGCACGGTGCCCAGCGACTGCGCCGGCTCGCCCGCCGCGGGGGCGACCCAGATCTCCTCGAGCGCTCCGGCCGCGGCGGGCGGCGCGGGCCGCGGCGGGCGGGCGAGCGCGATGTCGCTCGCCGCGACGAGGAAGCCGTCGACCAGGCCGTCCGGCGCCACGGCGCCGTCGCCCCCGGGGTCCCAGACGACGCCGGACGGGACGCCGTACATGACCACGAACCGCGGTCCCGCGATGCGGGCCAGCCACGGCCCGGGCCAGGAGAACGTCCGGGCGCCGGCCACGGGGACCAGGCCGAGGCCGAGCCCGCCCAGCCAGCGCGAGATCGTCCAGCCGGTCGCGGGGTCGGCGTCCGCGGGCAGCGGCGGCACGGCATCGAGCGGCAGCTCGAGGATGGTGGCCAGCGCGGCCCGGAAGCTCTCGCGCTCGAGGTCCGCGACTGGATGGGCGAGCTCGACTTCCCTCACGAGGGGGATTGTGTCGGACGCGCGGCCTAATGTGGCCGAGCCCATGCTGCACATCCACCGCGCGGAACGGGCCGACGCACTGGTCGGCGCCCTGCGGGACGTCCTGGCGGACCCGCCGGACGACCCGTTCGCGCCCGAGGTCGTCTCGGTGCCCACGCGCGGGATGGAGCGCTGGCTGACGCAGCGGCTGTCCGGCTCGCTCGGCGCCTCGCCCGGCCGCGGCGACGGCGTGTGCGCGAACGTCGAGTTCCCGCCGCCGCGCCGGCTGCTCGGGGACGCGGTCGCGGTCGCCTCGGGCATCGCCGCCGACGCCGATCCCTGGCTGCCCGAGCGCGCGGTCTGGCCGCTGCTGGAGGTGGCCGGCGGCTGCGCCCCCATCGCCGCGCACCTGGAGGGCGGGCGCCGCTTCGCCGCGCTGCGCCACGTCGCCGGGCTGTACGACCGCTACGCGCTGCAGCGTCCGGAGATGGTGCGCGCGTGGGCGGCCGGGGAGGACGCGCGCTGGCAGGCGCAGCTGTGGCGACGGCTGCGCGAGCGGCTGGGCGTGCCGAGTCCCGCCGAGCGGCTGCCGGACGCCTGCGCGCGGCTGCGGGCCGAGCCGGCGCTCGTTGAGCTCCCGCCGCGGCTGGCCATCTTCGGCCTGACGCGCCTGCCGGGCGCCCACCTCGAGGTGCTCGACGCGCTCGCCCACGCACGCGAGGTGCACCTCTTCGTGCTGCATCCCTC
>JAICUS010000022.1 GCA_025935735.1 Solirubrobacteraceae bacterium
GGCCATGGAGATCGCCCGCAACCCTGACCCCGGGGCCGCGCTCACGCGGCTCGCCGCGGCCCGGCCGACCGCACGCAACCTGGCCTGGGCGGTCGAGCGGGTGGCCGCGGCGCCCGACGCGCGCTCGGCGGCGGAGGCGATCGCCCGCGAGGACGAGGCGGCCAGCGCGGCGCTGTCCGCGCACGGCGCCGACGCCCTGGAGGCGGTGCTCCCGGCCGGGCCGGTGACGGTCCTCACCCACTGCAACTCGGGCGCGCTCGCGGCCTCCGGCCGGGGCACCGGGCTGGGCGTGATCGCCGAGCTGGCCGACCGCCGCCAGGTCCACGTGCTGGCCTGCGAGGCGCGGCCGCTGCTGCAGGGCGCGCGGCTGACCGTGTGGGAGCTGCGGCGGCTCGGGATCCCGCACGCGCTGCTGGTCGACTCCGCCGCGGCGGGGCTGATCCGCCGGGGCGAGGTGCACGCGGTGGTCACGGGGTTCGACCGCGTGGCGGCCAACGGCGACGTGGCCAACAAGGTCGGGACCTATCCGCTCGCGCTGGCCGCGAACGCCGCGGGCATCCCGTTCGTGGCCGCCGGCCCGTCCTCCTCGGTCGACCTGTCGCTCGCCTCGGGCGATGGCATCGAGATCGAGGAGCGCGACGCCGCCGAGGTCCGCGGGGCGCTGCCCGCCGACACGCCGTGCCGGAACCCGGCGTTCGACGTCACGCCGGCCGAGCTGGTCTGGGCGCTGGTCACCGAGCGCGGCGCCGCGCGGCCGGTGACGCGCTCCACGGTTGCCGCGGTGGCATGAGGGCCGCGGTCACCGTCGCGCTCGGCGAGACGCGGATCGAGGAGCTCCCCGACCCGGCGTGCGGCCCGGGCGACGTGGTCTGCCGCGTGCTGGCCTGCGCGACCTGCGGGTCCGACGTCGCCGGCCACTACGTCGCGCGCAAGCTCCCGGCCGTGCTCGGCCACGAGCCGGCCGGCGAGGTCGTCGAGGTGGGCCGCGACGTGCGCGGCGTGCGGGTGGGCGAGCGGGTGGCGATCCACCATCACGCGCCGTGCGGCTCGTGCGCGCGGTGCGCGGCCGGCCACGAGACGCTGTGCGCGCGCTACCGCTCGACCCGGCTCGATCCCGGCGGGTTCGCCGAGTACGTCCGGGTGCAGGCCGACCTGGTGGGCGAGCTGCTGCCGCTTGACGGGCTGGACCCGGTCGCGGCCACGTTGTGCGAGCCGCTCGGCTGCGCGCTGCGCGCCCAGGCCCGCGTGCCGGGCGAGCGGCTGCTGGTGGTCGGCGCGGGCGCGAGCGGCCTGCTCCACGTCGCCGCGGCGGCCCGCGACCGCACCGTCTTCGTGCGCGAGCCCGACCCGGCGCGCCGAGCGCTGGCCGAGCGCTGGGGCGCGGCGCCGCACGCCGGCGAGCCGGTCGACGCCGCCATGGTGTGCACGTCGGCGCCGGGAGCGCTGGCCGAGGCCGCCGAGGCGCTCGACGTCGGCGGCCGCCTGTGCCTCTATGCCACCGTCGCGCCGGGCACGCCGGCGGACGTCGACGCGTGGACCCTGTTCTCCCGCGAGCTGACGATCACCGCGAGCTGGTCGGCCGGCCCGGCGGACATGCGCGCCGCGCTCGCGCTGCTGCAGGCGGGCGCCGTCCCGGCCGGCGAGCTCATCACCGCCCGCTACGGCCTCGCGGACACGGGAGCCGCCCTGGACGCGCAGCGCAGCGGCGCCGCGCTCAAAGCCGTCGTGGAGCCGTGGCGATGAGGGCCGCGGTGCTCCATGGGCCCGAGGATCTCCGGGTGGAGGAGGTCGAGGTGCCGGCGGCCGGGCCGGGCGAGGTGCTCGTGCGGGTGGAGGCGGCGACCACGTGCGGGACCGACGTGAAGATGTGGCGGCGCGGGCATCCGATCCTGCCGCTCTATCCCGCGCGGTTCGGGCACGAGACGGCGGGGGTGCGCGAGGACACCGGCGAGCGCGTGCTGGTGGGCGACTCGGTGGCCTGCGGCGCGTGCCCGGCCTGCCGCGCCGGACGTCCCCAGATCTGCCGTGCGCCGCGCTGGGTGCTCGGCGGGTTCGCGGAGTGGATCGCCGCGCCCGCGGCCGCGCTGCACGCGGTCCCGGACGGCCTGCCGCCGGCCGGGGCGGCCATGGCCGAGCCGCTCGGCGCGGCCGTGCACGCCGTCGCCCGCGCCCCCGGGCGGGAGATCGCCCCCGACGTGGGCGTGCTCGGAGGCGGCCCGATGGGCCAGATGCTGGCCGCGCTGCTGGTGGCCGAGGGCCGCACGGTCACGCTGGCCGACCCGCACGCCGAGCGCCGCGCCCAGGCCGAGGCGCTCGGCGCCATGACCGCCGGCCGGTTGGCCGATCACGACGTGGTCTTCGAGGCCGTCGGGCGCCCGCAGGCCTGGCGGGACGCCGTCGAGGCCTGCGCCCCGGGCGGCTGCGCCGTGTTCGTCGGCGGCTGCGCCACCGGCTCCGAAGCCCACCTCCCCACCCGCCCGCTCCACTACGACGAGCTCGACCTCCGCGGCGCCTTCCACCACTCCCCCGCCGAGGTCGACCTCGCCCTCCGCGCCCTCGCCGACGGCACCGTCGACTGGCGCGCCCTCGCCGCCGGCCCGATCGCCCTCGCCGACCTCCCGGCCGCCCTGGCCGCCGGCAACGCCGGCCCGGCCCGCAAGTGGGTGGTTCAGCCGGCCTGAGCCTCGGCGAGGGAGCGGATGAGGAACTCTCGCTCGACCGGGCTGTCGGTGTGCTCCAGCGCGGCGCGGTAGGCGGCGCGGGCCTCGTCGAGGCGGCCGAGGCGGCGCAGGAGGGCCGCGCGGGAGGAGTGCAGGAGGTGGTAGTCGCCGAGCTCGGCGTCGAGCTCGGCCATCAGCTCGAGGCCGGCCTCGGGGCCGCGCAGCTCGGCGACCGCGACGGCGCGGTTGAGGGCGACGATCGGCGTGGGGGACAGCGCGAGCAGGCGGTCGTAGAGGAACGCGATGTTGCCCCAGTCGGCGAGCGAAGCGGTGGCGAGGCCCCCGGCCGAGACAGTCGCCGCGCGCGCGTGCTCGGCGGCGATCGTCGCCTGCAGCAGGTACGTGCCCTCCCGGCCGAGGCGCCAGGCGCGCGCGACCAGGCGCATCCCCTCGGCGATCTGCGCGCCGTCCCACAGCGAGCGGTCCTGGTCGGGCAGCAGGACGAGGCCGCCCGAGGGACCCACCCGCGCCGCGCGGCGCGAGTCCTGCAGCAGCATCAGCGCGAGCAGCGCCAGCGCCTCGCCCTCGTCGGGCATGAGCGCGGCCATCACCCGGCCCAGCCGGATCGCCTCGCCGCACAGCTCGGGCCGCACCGGCGGCCCGTAACCGGCGTTGAAGATCAGATAGACCGTGGCCAGCACGCTCGAGAGCCGCGCCGGCAGGTCGGCGTCGCGCGGCACCTCGTAGCGGATGCCCGCGCCGGCGATCTTCGCCTTGGCCCGCACGATCCGCTGGGCCATCGCCGCCTCGGACACCAGGAACGCCCGCGCCACCTCGGCCGTGGTCAGCCCGCCCAGCGCGCGCAGGGTCAGCCCCACCCGCGCCTCGGCGCTCAGCGCCGGGTGGCAGGTGGTGAAGATCAGCCGCAGGCGGTCGTCGGGGATCGGGCTCACGAGCGCGGGCTCCTCCGAGGCGTCCTCGTCCGCGTCGCCGCCCAGCGCCCGCAGCTCCGCCTCCAGCGCGACCCGCCGCCCGGCCCAGCGCCGCTCGGACCGGATCCGGTCGATCGCCCGGTTGCGCGCGGCGGTGACGATCCAGGCGGCGGGGTTGTCCGGGACGCCGTGGGCGGGCCAGCGCTCCAGCGCGACCAGGAACGCGTCCTGCACCGCCTCCTCGGCGCGGTCGAGGTCGCCGAGGATGCGGGCGAGGACCGCGACCGCCTGCCCCGACTCGCGCCGGAACAGGCGGTCCAGGACGGCGTGCTGCGGGCCGGTCAGGACGCGGTCGCCTCCGCGGCCGCGCCATCGCCGCCGGGCGTCTCGTCGTAGACCATCACCGGGCGGACCTCGACCGCTCCGGTCTTGGCCTCCGGGATGCGCGCCGCCCAGGCGAGCGCCTCGTCGAGGTCCTTGCACTCGAGCATGTAGAAGCCGCCGAGCTGCTCCTTGGTCTCCGCGTACGGGCCGTCGGTGAGCAGCCGCTCGTCGTCGCGCACACGCACGGTCGTGGCCGTGGCCACCGGCTGCAGCCCGTCGCCGCCCAGCAGCACGCCGGCCTTGCCGGCCGCCTCGCCGAACTCGCCGTGCGCGGCGAAGATCGCCCCGATGTCCTCCGGCGTGGCGTTCGCGTACAGCGACTCGTCATTGAAGATGATCGCCATGTACTTCACGGCTTCCTCCTAGCGTCGTCCGCGGCGCCCCTCGCCGCGGTCCGACCCTACGACGTCCGCCCACGCCGGGGTCGACATTGTTGGCGCGTCGCCGCTCACCCGCCCCACCGGGCAGTAGGCTCACCGCGCCCATGCCGCCGCCCGTCGCCGTCGTCACCGACACCACGCAGTACCTGCCGACCGAGGTGATCGCCCGCCACGGCATCCACCTCGTCTCGCTCTACGTCAACTGGAACGGCCGCATCGACCGCGAGGCGGACCTGCCCGACTACGACGCCTACTACGACTTCCTGCGCTCCGGCGGCGAGCTGCCGAGCACGTCGCAGCCGTCGATCGGCGACTTCCTGGAGGTGTGGGAGCCGCTGCTCGAGCGCGGCGACGACGTCCTGACGATCCTCCTCTCCGGCGGGATCTCCGGCACGGTGGGGGCGGCCGAGCAGGCGCGCGACGCGCTCGTGGAGCGCGGGATCGACGGCGAGCGCATGATCGTGCTCGACAGCCGCACCGGCTGCGCCGGCCACGGCTTCATGGCGGTGGCGGCGGCCAACGCGGTCCAGAAGGGCGCCGACCTGCAGGGCGCGCTGGCCGCGGCGCGGGCGCAGCGCGAGGCCTTCGACGTGCTGATCGCGGTCGACACGCTCGAGTACCTGCGCCGCGGCGGCCGCATCGGCGCCGCCCGCGCCTGGATCGGCGCGACGCTGAAGATCAAGCCGCTGCTGACCATCGAGGGCGAGATGCAGCCGGTGGAGCGCGTCCGCACCTCCGGGCGCGCGTTCGACCGGCTCGTCGCCCACCTGGAGAAGGCGCGCGAGAACGGCTGCGACGCGTTCGGCGTGCAGCACATCCAGGCCCTCGACACCGCCGAGCGCCTGGCCGAGCGCGGCCGCGACATCTTCGCCCGCGACCCCGAGGTGATCTCCGAGATCGGCCCGGTGATCGGCACCCACACCGGCCCGGGCCTGCTCGGCTGCGCCGGCCTGCGCACCGCGCTGCTCGGCCCGCTCTGAAGGATTCGGCCAGCCCGGCTGGAACCACCGGGCGGTGGGCGTCCCGCTCGATCCCCCGCGCCGGCCCGAGCCGCCGGCCGTGCAGGTCAGGCCCGGCCTGTCGGCGCGGGACGTCGCCCGCACGGTGCTGGTCGTCGTCTGCGTGGCGATCTCGCTCTACCTCGTCTACCTGCTGCGCAAGCCCATCGGCTGGGTGCTGATCGCGACGTTCCTGGCCGTCGCGCTGTCCGGGCCGGTGAACTGGCTCAACGAGCGCATGCGCCGCGGATTCGCCATCCTGCTCGTCTACCTCGGCCTGCTGCTGGTCCCGATCGGCATCGGGGCGCTCGTCGTCCCGCCGCTGGTCACGCAGCTCAACAACCTCGTGGAGAACCTGCCGGAGTACGCCCAGGACGCGGAGGACTTCTCGCACCGCAACCCGACGCTGCGCAAGATCGAGAAGAACTACGACGTCGTCGGCAAGCTCAAGGAGCAGGCGCAGAAGCTGCCGGCGCGGATCGGCGACGCGGCCAGCGTGCTGGGCGGCATCGGCCTCGGCCTGGTCAACTCGCTGTTCGCGCTGTTCACCATCCTCGTGCTCGCCGCGTTCCTGCTGGGCAGCGGCCGCAGCTGGGTCGACCGCGCGTTGGAGCTGCGACCACCCGAGCACCGCGAGCGCATCCGCACCGCGCTGGACCACATGAGCCGCGCCGTCGGCTCCTACGTGGGCGGCGCGCTCGCGCAGGCGACGGTGGCCGCCGTCAGCGCCTACGTCGTCCTGCTGATCCTCGGCGTCCCCTTCGGCGCCGCGCTGGCCATCATCGTCTTCTTCGCCGACCTGATCCCGCTGGTCGGCGCGACGCTCGGCGCGGTCGTCGTCGGGATCGTCACCGTGTTCGCCGACTTCCCGACCGCCACGATCGTGTGGGCGATCTTCTCGGTCATCTACCAGCAGGTGGAGAACACGCTGATCCAGCCGCAGATCCAGCGCCGCGCGGTCGACGTGCACCCGTTCGTCGTGCTCGTCTCCGTGCTGTTCGGCGCGACGCTGCTCGGTGTCCTCGGCGCGCTGGTGGCTATCCCCGTCGCCGCCTCGGTGCAGATCGGCATCCGCGAGTGGTGGCGCTACCGCCACGACCAGGCGGTGGGCGAGCTGGTGGCACCCACCGAGCCCGCCCCCAGCTAGGTCAGGGGCTGCAAGCCTTAGTAGTAACGACTGCGGCGACGTCCGGTCACGAGGCCGGTGAAGGCGGCGATCCCGCCGCCGATGACGAAGCCCGCGACCGCCGCGCCGATCACCACCTCGCGCTGGTGGCGGCGCAGCTGGCCGCGCCAGTCGGTCGCCTTGGTCACCTCGCCGCGCAGGCGCTCGACGGCCATGCCGAGCTCCGCCCGGTTGGCCTCTATCGAGCGGCGGATCTCCTCGGGGGAGCGCGCGGTCACCGGTTCGCCTCCGCGCGCTCGGTGGCGGTGGTCGGCGTCGCCGGGTGCGGCGCGGTGAGCGTCGCCTTGATCAGCTGCGCCTCCTCGATCGCCATCTGCGGCGTCGGCGGCGTCCCCTTGCGGAACAGCCGCGCGGCGATGAACCCGGCGACGACGGCCAGCAGGATCAGCACGCCGAACACGATCAGGTAGCCCACCCACGGGTCGACGCCGAACAGCGCGTCGAGCGCGAGCGCGACGAAGTGGAAGAAGTAGATCAGCGCGAAGACGGCGAACACGCCGGCCGCGGCGCCGATCGCCGCGCCGCGCGCGAGCCCGCTGAGCTTCTGCGTCAGCTCCGCTTTGGCGAGCGCGATCTCCTCGCGCACGAGCAGCGAGGCCTTCTCGCTGACCTCCTGGATGGCCTGGCCGAGCTCGGATGTCTCTTGGTCCGTCATGCCTGTGTCAGTCGAAGATGCGCTTCAGGATGCGGGCGGCCAGGAACGCGCCGGCGAACGCCAGGCCGGCGCGCACCTCGGGGCGCTCGAGCGCGCCCTGCGCGGCGGCCAGGCGCTCGTTCTCGTGCTGCAGCTCCGCCGCCTCGTACTGCGAGCGGGCCGCCGCGGCCGCGGCCGCCGGGTCGGTCTCCGTGCCCAGGCCGGGCTGGGTGACGTGCGCGCCCGACAGCGCGCCCTCGTGCTCGGGCGGCTCGGCCTCCTCGGCCCGCTTGCGCGCCAGCGCCGCCTCCTGCTCGGCCCGCTCGGCGCGCTCCTTGAGCTTGCGCTCCTTGCGCGAGAGCTTCTCCTGGAGTTTCTCCGCCGCCTCGACGTCCTCGTGCGCCTTGCCGGTCTCCTCCTCGGCGCGGCGCGCGTCGGTCTCCGCGAGCTCGGACCGCAGCTCGGCCTGCCGGGCCTCGGCGGCCTCGGGCTGCTCGAGCTCGTCCTCGGCGGGAGCGGTCCACTCCTGCGTGCGCTGGGGATCGTCCGTGCTCACTCGGGCGGATCTTCCCCGAAGATGCGGCGGAAAATCATCGCGGCGATCCGGGTGGTGGCGATCGAGGCCAGCGCGCCCACCCCGGCCACCATTCCGGACCAGGCGAGGCGCTTGACCAAATCGTTGTCGCTCATGGCGGCGGAGTCTATGCGGCCAGGCCGCGGCAGATCGTCTCCACCACGTGCGCCTTGGCGCCCTCGTAGGCCTCGTCGCCCTGGTCCAGCAGGCCGAAGATCCAGCCCGTGAGCACCTGCTCGAGCGCGCCGTAGAACGCCATCACGGCGAACTCGGCGGGGATCTCGGTGCGGAACTCGCCCGTCGCCTGGGCCTTGCGGACGACGCCGGCGATCAGCTCATAGGCCTCGGAGATCTTGCCGATGTGCGCGCCGCCGAACGAGTTCGCCGCGCGGGTGACCTCGATGATGATCACCTTCATGAGGTCCGGATCGTGACGGTAGGACTCGATGATGAACCCGGCGATGGCCGCGAGCTTCTCGGTGGCCGGGAGGTCGAGCGAGTCGGTTTCGCGGATCGCGTCCAGCAGGACGTCCCAGCGCTCGAGGAACAGCGTGTCGAGCACCTGGTCCTTGGACTGGAAGTAGTGGTAGACGAGGCCGTAGGCCACGCCGGCCTCATCGGCGATGTCCGACACCCGGCAGGTGTGGAACCCCTGGCGGGCGAACACGCGCACGGCCGCGTCGAGGATGACCCGCCGCTTGTCGACGGCCTGGCGTGACGTCGCCACTAGGCGTGCACCTCGGCCGGCCACTCGTAGGCCTGCGGCCGGCGGTTGGCCAGCGAGGGGAGCGTGCGGCGGATCTCGGCCTGGCGCTCGAGGTCCAGGTCGGCGGTGACGAACGTCTCCGCGTCCGGCGCCGTGGCCAGCACGACGCCCCACGGGTCGACGATCATCGAGCGCCCGCCCGAGCGGATGCCCGGCGCATGCTCGCCGTACTGGTTGGCGGCGACGACGAAGCACTGGTCCTCGATCGCCCGCGCGCGCAGCAGGATCTCCCAGTGCTCGCGGGTGGTGGCCAGCGTGAACGCGGCCGGCACGACCAGGATCTGCGCGCCCTTGACCGCGAGGATGCGGTAGAGCTCGGGGAAGCGCAGGTCGTAGCAGACGGTCAGCCCGAGCCCGGCCCCGTCCGCGGTCTGCGACAGCACGACCTCCTCGCCCGGCGCCTCGTGCGCGGACTCCTTGTAGACGTGCCCGCCCACCTCGACGTCGAACATGTGGATCTTGCGGTAGGCGGCCCGGGGCTCGCCGTCGGGGCCGAAGTGGATCGACGTGTTGTGGCGCGCGTCGCCGTCATCGGTCGTGAGCGAGCCGGCCACGAGGTCGATCCCCAGCTCGCGGGCGACGGCGCCCGCCCAGGTCATCGCGGGGCCGTCGAGCGCCTGCGCGAAGGACGGCGTGTCCCGCGGGTCGCCCAGCGCCGGCCACTTCTCCGGCAGCACGACGAGCTGCGCGCCCGCCGCGGCGGCGGCGCGGGTGAGGCGGTCGGCGGCCGCCAGATTGCGGTCGCGGTCCGGGGTCGACTGCAGCTGGACGGCGGCGGCTCGCACGAGGTTCTCCTTCCCCACACCCGGATTGACTCGTCAGTCAATCGCTGCGTTGAGCATATCGTCCCCGCCCGTGGCGTTTCACAAGCGGTGGCGGTGGCTGGGCGCGTTCGGGCCGGACGTGATGCTGTGCGCCGCCACCGCGCGGGTCGGGCTCGTGCGGGCGAGCTGGTGGGCGGTGTGGGACGGGCACGAGCTGCGCGAGGGGCGGCGCGCCGGCGCGCCCGAGCTGGCCTTCGCGCCCGGCCGGGCGATCGAGGCGACCACCGGCCCGACCTGGACGCGCAAGACGCCGGGGCGCGTGACCGGCACGGTTCTCGGGCGGGCGATCGACGCGCCGGGGCTGCTGGACGAGTCGGCCGGCCGGCATCCCCGGCACACGGCGTGGCTGTGGTCGGCCGGCGCGGGCGTCGCGGAGTCCGGCGCGGCGGTCATGTGGAACCTCGTCGACGGGATGCACCCGGGCGAGAACACGGTGTGGGTGGACGGCGAGCCGCACGCCGTGGACCCGCCGCGGTTCGACGGGCTGCGCGGCGTCGCCGGTCTCACGTTCACCGCGCAGGCGACCCGTGCGCGGCGGGAGAGCTACCTCGTCATCGCGTCCGACTACGAGCAGCCGTTCGGCACGTTCGCCGGCGAGCTGCCGGTGGCCGGGCGGCTGCGGGAGGGATACGGCGTGATGGAGCGCCACGAGGCGCGCTGGTGAACGAGGCGCTCGCGGTCGTCGCGCTGCTGGCGGCGCTCTCCGCGGCGATCGTGCGGGACCGGCGGGCGCCGGAGGCGGTGGTGGCGCTCGGCGGCGCGGCGGTGCTCGTGCTCGTGGGCGCGATCTCCTGGCACGGCGCGCGGACCGAGGCGGGCGACCTCGCGCCGACGCTGGTGGTGCTCACGGCGCTGCTGGTGCTCGGCGAGGGCTGCGAGCGGGCCGGGCTGTTCGACGCGCTGGCCGCGCGGATGGCGGGCGGCGCGCGCGGGTCGGGCGTGCGATTGCTGGCGCTCGTGTTCGCCGCCGCGGTGGCGGTCACCGCGGTGCTCGGGCTCGACGCCACCGTCGTGCTGCTCACCCCCGCCGCGTTCGCCGCCGCCGCCCGGGCCCGGCTGCCCGGCCGCCCGCCCGTGTACGCGTGCACGCACCTGGCCAACTCGGCGTCGCTGCTGCTGCCGATCTCCAACCTGACCAACCTGCTCGCGTTCCGGGAGACGCACCTGTCCTTCGCCCACTTCGCCGCGCTGATGGCGCTGCCCTGGGCGGTGGCGATCGCGGTCGAGTGGGGCGGCTTGCGCTACGCGTTCGCCACCGACCTGCGGGCGAGGAGCGCGCCGGTCCCGCACGCCGCCGGCCCGGTGCCGCGCGAGCCGCTCGTCGTGCTCGCGCTCACGCTGGCCGGGTTCGTCGTGGCCGGCCCGCTCGGCGTCGACACCGCCTGGCCCGCGGCGATCGGCGCCACCGCGATGCTCGCCGTCCAGCGCGAGGCGTGGCGCGGCGTGGACCTGCCGCTGGTCGGCTTCGTCCTCGGCCTGGGCGTGATCGTGGCCGCGCTGGCGCAACACGGCCTCGGCGACCTGGTGGACAGCGTGCTCCCGGAGGGCCACGGGCTGCTCGCGCTGCTCGCCGCCACCGCGCTCGCGGCCGTGCTGGCGAACCTGCTCAACAACCTGCCGGCGCTGCTCGTGCTGCTCCCCGGCGCCGCCGCGGCCGGCACGCCGACCGTGCTCGCCGTGCTGATCGGCGTCAACGCCGGCCCCAACCTCACCTACGCGGGCTCGCTGGCCACGCTGCTGTGGCGGCGCGTGCTGCGCGCCCGCGACGCCGAGCCGTCGCACCGCGACTTCCACGTGCTCGGCGCGCTCACCGTCCCGCCCGTGCTCATAGGAGCGACAATCGCGCTGTGGCTCGTGACCTGAAGGTCCTCGCCTGGATCACCGAGGCGAACTGGGAGGCGTGCGTGGACGCCGCCGCCCGGCTGTCCGCCACGGAGACGACGCTGCTGCACGTGCCGAGCGACGAGCTCCCGCCCGGCCCGCCGCTCGGGCGCCGCCGGCGGGCCGACCCGGAGGCGCGCTGGACCGCCGTGGCCGGCGAGGCGGCCGAGGCGCTGCTCGCGGACGCCGCGCGCCGGCTCGGGCGTCCGGCGACCACGCGCAGCGCGCCCGGCCGCCCGGAGGACGTGGTGACCGAGGCGGCGCGGCACGCCGACGTGCTCGTGCTCGTCCGCGACGGCCGCGGCTCGGACCCCGGCCCGCACTCGATCGGCCACGCCACCCGGTTCATCCTCGACCACGCCCCCTGTACCGTCCTCCTCGCATGGCCGTGACCCTCCCGCCCGGTCCGCCGGGCCCGCGCATCCGCCACACGCTCGGCTGGGTCACCCGGCCCGGCCCGTGGACGCGCCGGCTGCGCGCCCGCTACGGCGACGCGTTCACGCTGCGGATCACCAACGAGGCGCCGTGGGTGATGCTGGGCGATCCGGACGCGGTCAAGGAGGTGTTCACGGGCGACCCGGACGTCCTGCACGCCGGCGAGGGCAACCAGGTGCTCAGGCCGCTGCTCGGCCCGCGCTCGGTCCTCCTGCTCGACGGCCCGGACCACATGGCCGAGCGCAAGGCGCTGCTGCCGCCGTTCCACGGCGAGCGCATGCAGGCCTACGGCGAGCTGATCGCGGAGATCGCCGCGCGCGAGGTCGCGTCCTGGCCGCGCCACGCGCCCCTCGCCGTCCGCCCGCGCATGCAGGAGCTGACGCTCAGCGTGATCATGCAGGCCGTGTTCGGCGTGCGCGACGAGACGCTGCGCGCCGCGCTCGCCCACACGCTGGAGTGGACGACCGACCCGCGCCGGCTGCTCTACGTCGTGCTCGCCGGGCCGGACCGCGTCGACCGCGCGTTCCGCCGCGCCCGCGAGCCCGTCGACGACCTGCTGACCGCCGAGATCGCCCGCCGCCGCGAGGCGCCCGACCTGCGCGCGCGCACCGACATCCTCTCGATGCTGCTGAGCGCCGGCGCGATGGACGACGCGACCTTGAAGGACGAGCTGCTGACGCTGCTGGTGGCCGGCCACGAGACGACCGCCACCGCGCTGGCCTGGGCGCTGGAGCGGCTCGCGCGCCACCCGGGCGCCTGGACGCGGCTGAAGTCGGGCGACGAGGACTATCTGGACGCCACGATCAAGGAGACGCTGCGGCTGCGCCCGGTCGTGCCGATCGTCCTGCGCGTGCTCAAGGCGCCGCTGACCGTCGGCGGCCACGACCTGCCGGCCGGCGTCGCCGTCGCGCCGTGCATCCTCATGGTCCACACGCGCGCGGACGTCTACCCCGACCCGTACGCGTTCCGCCCCGAGCGCTTCCTGGAGCAGCCCGCCGGCACCTACAGCTGGATCCCGTTCGGCGGCGGCGTGCGCCGCTGCCTGGGCGCGAGCTTCGCGATCTTCGAGATGAAGGCCGTGCTGCGCGCGGTCACCGCGCGGATCGACTCGCTCGCCCCCGACCGCCCGCAGTCCGAGCGCGTCATCCGCCGCGCGGTCACGCTCACGCCGCGCCGCGGCGCGCGGGTGGTCGCCGCGTGATCAACAACGACTGAGCGCCGCGGGCGACCGGGCCCTCGCGATCGGAGAGCACCGACGTGGCCAGGCCCGCGCCGCCGGCCGCGATCTCCGTGCGCGCGTCCAGGCACACCCACTCGCCGTGCGGCTCGCGCAGCACGTGCAGCGACAGCTCGGGGTTGATGAACAGGTGCGAGCCCCAGTCGAGCACCGAGGACACGCCGTTGCCGGAGTCCGCCACGGCGAGCACGCGCTGCAGCGGCAGCGGCTCGACGCCCTCGACGATCGGCTCGCGCAGCCGCGTCCACACGACCGCGGGGCCCGGCTCCTCCCAGCCGCCGCGCGCCCAGCGCCACTCCACCGCGCTCGCGTAGCCGAACTCGCCGAACGACGGCGGCGGCGGCGCGGCCACCCGCGGCAGCGGCAGCGACGGCGGCTCCAGCCCGATGTCCACCGGCGCCGGCAGCACGCGCCAGGCCCGCGCCCGCACGACCGCGCGCCCGTCCGCGCGCAGCTCGCCGGCCACGAGCTCCACCGAGCGTCCCGGCCGCTCCAGCTCGACCCGCACCTCCACCTCGCCGACCGGGATCCCGCCCAGGATCTCGCAGGTCAGCCGGGCGAAGACCATGCCGGGCGAGCCGGCGCGGGCCAGCTCGCCGGCCAGCAGCGCGGAAGGCGGCCCGGCGTGCTGGTGGCCGGGGTCCCACGGCCCGCGCGTCCACTGCGTGGCGGCAAAGCGCCCGCCGCCCAGCGGCACGTAGAAGCTCACAGCGCGAGCATCTTCCGCGCCTCCGCGACGGTGGCGAGCCGCCGGCCGGCGTCCGTGGCCATCCGCGCGGCGCGCGCGACCAGGTCGCCGTTGGAGCGGGCCATCGTCCCGTCGGGCAGGTAGAAGTTGTCCTCCAGCCCGACGCGGACGTTGCCGCCGAGCGAGAGCGCGGCGGCGAGCAGCCCCCACTGCGCGCGCGAGATGCCGATCACGCCCCACTGGTGCGGCACGTCGGGCACCTGCTCGGCCATGTGGGCGACGTTGCGGGCGGTCGGCCGGATGCCGCCCGTCACGCCCATCACGAACGACACCTGCAGCGGCGGCTTCAGCATCCCCATGTCGAGCAGCGGGTCCAGCGACGCGACGTGGCCGGAGTCGAAGCACTCGTGCTCGGGCCGGATGCCCAGCTCGACCATGGGCTCCAGCAGCGCGCCGATCGTCTCGAACGAGTTCTCGAACACCGCCTGGAAGACGAACTGCCGCCGCCGCGCCGAGTACTTGGCGTAGTTCATCGAGCCCATGTTCAGCGCGCCCACCTCGGGCTTGAGCTCGCGCAGGTAGGCCACCCGCTTCTGGACCGGCACGCCGATCGTCCCCGTCGAGTAGTTGACGATCAGCGCCTCGCCGACCTCGGCGCGGATCGCCTCGGTGATCGCCCGGAAGTCCTCGACCTCGTGCGACGGCGTGCCGTCCGGCCGGCGCGCGTGGATGTGCACCATCACGCCGCCCTCGTCGGCGATCCGCCGCGCCTCGGCGGCGTACTCGGCGGGGGTGTACGGGATCGCCGGGCACTGCTCGCGGTCGGCCAGCGCGCCCGAGATGGCGCAGGTGAGGATGACCGGGGCGTCGATGGGCCGGACTATTGCAGCGTCCGCGACGCCTTGGCCGCGTACATGGCCCGGTCGGCCACCGACAGCAGCTCGGCCACCGTGGCGGCGTCGGCGGGGAAGCCGGCGACGCCGATCGCCGCCCGCAGCTCGACGTCGGTCCCGTGGTTGACCGCGATCGGCTCGGCCAGCGCGGCGCGCACGCGCTCGACGGTGTCGACGGCGGCGTCGGCGCCGAGGTCGGTGAGCACGACCACGAACTCGTCGCCGCCCAAGCGGGCCACGAGGTCGCGCTCGCGCACGCAGCGGCGCAGGCGACGCGCCACCTCGCGCAGCGCCTCGTCGCCGGCGGCGTGGCCGTGGCGGTCGTTCACGGCCTTGAAGCCGTTGAGGTCGAGCATCAGCACCGCCACGCAGCGCTCGCGGGCCTGGGCGCGCACGAGCGCCGCCTCCAGCGTGCGCTCCAGCGCCCGCCGGTTGGCCAGCCCGGTCAGCGGGTCGGTGTCGGCCTCGTGGCGCGTGCGCCGGTCGCGCTCCACGCGCGCCGTCACGTCGTCGTAGCTGGCCACCGCGCCGCGCACGCCGCCGTCCTCGTCCACGAGCGGGTTGGCGCTGGTCTCGATCCACAGCAGCGTCCCGTCCGGGCGCACGAAGCGCACGACCTCGCCGTGGACCGCCTCGCCGCGCAGCGCCCGCTTCAGCGGCAGGCGCTCGTCGGTGAGCAGGTGCCCGCGGTCGTCGAGGACGTCCACCGGTACGCCGCTGAGCGCGCGGCCGGCGAGCGCGTCCACCCCGAGCAGCTTCTCGGCCGCGGCGTTGGCCAGCACGATGCGCGCCTCGGTGTCGGTGACGATCACGCCCTCCTGCAGGCCGGCGAGGATCGAGCGGTTCAGCCGCTCGGAGTCGCGCAGGCCGCGCTCGGCCTGCTTGGCCTCGGTCACGTTCCTGACCGCGACCAGGATCTTCCGGCCGCCCAGCGGCGTGATCTTGAGCTCCCACCACGAGTCGCCGAGCTGCTCGTCGCCGCCGTAGTTGAACTCGAGCGTCGTCTCCTGCTGGCTCAGCGCGACCGTGTGCATCGGGGTCGGCCCGAACCGCGCGGCGGGGAAGATCTCGAGGTCGCTGCGGCCGACGAGCGGCTCGAGGTCGAAGCCGGCCTCTCGGCTCGCCGCCGGGTTGACGTACAAGAGCGTCAGCGAGCGTGCGTCGTCGCCGGTCGCCTCCCAGATCTGTAGACCGACGGGTACCGCGTCCAGGACATGTCGCTCGTTGGCGTCCATGAAGCAGGGCAAAGCGCGGCACCCGTCCTAACCACGCGGTGGCGAGGGTACCCGATCAGACGGGATTCACACCGTGCCGCCGCCAGGGCCGCTCCACTTTCTTGCATTCTGCCAGGTCCAGGGCCCTGATGATCGTCGGCCGCGTCTCCCGCGGGTCGATCACGTCGTCGATCATGCCGTTGCCCGCGGCCACGTAGACGTCGATCAGCCCCTGGTAGGCGCCGATCAGCTCGGCGCGCTTGGCCGGCGGGTCCTCGGCCTCCTCCACCTGCTTGCGGAAGACGATCTCCACCGCCCCCTCGGCACCCATCACGGAGATCTCCGCGCTCGGCCAGGCCACGATCAGGTCCGGCTCATACGCGCGGCCGCACATCACGTAGTAGCCGGCGCCGTAGGCCTTGCGGAGCACCACGGTGACCTTCGGTACGGTGGCGCTGGCCACGGCGTGCAGCATCTTCGAGCCGTGGCGGATGATCCCCGCCGCCTCGACCTTCGTGCCCACCATGAACCCCGGCACGTCGACCAGGAACACGAGCGGGATCCCGAACGCGTCGCACAGCGTGACGAAGCGCGCCGCCTTGTCGGCCGAGTCGTTGTCGAGGATGCCGCCGAGCTGGCGCGGCTGGGAGGCGACGATGCCCACGGGCCGCCCGCCCATCCGGGCCAGGCAGGTGATCACCGTACGCGCCCACTTGGGCTTGAGGTCCAGCCACTCGCCGTCGTCGACGATCAGCCGGATCACGTCGTACATGTCGTAGGGCTTGCGGTTGGACTCCGGCAGCACGTCGAGCAGCGCGTCCTCGCGCCGGTCGACCGGGTCGGACACCGGCCGCCGCGGCGGCGGCTGCTCGCAACTCGCCGGGAAGAACGACAGGTAGTCTCGGATACGCGACAGGCACTCCTCGTCGGACTCGCACTCCAGGTCGCCGACGCCCGACTGGCGGCAGTGCACGCGCGCCCCGCCCAGCTGCTCGGGCGTGACGTCCTCGCCGATCGCCGCGCGCACCAGGTGCGGGCCGGCCAGCGCCATCGAGCCGCGCCCGGACACCATCGGCACGAAGTCCGCCAGGCCCGGGATGTAGGCCGTGCCGGCGGCGCACGGCCCCATCACCGCCGCCACCTGCGGGATCACGCCGCTCATGACCGACTCCTCGCGGAACAGCGCGCCGGTGCCGGCGAACAGCGAGCCGACCGCCTCCTGGATGCGCGCGCCGGCCGAGTCGAGCAGCCAGACGAGCGGGATCCGCTTGGTCAGCGCCAGCTCGCGCAGCCGGGCGACCTTGATCTCGCCGGTCATCCCCATCGCGCCGGCCATCACGGTGAAGTCGTAGGCGGCGACGGCGACGTGACGGCCGTCGACGCGGCCGTAGCCGGTGATCACCCCGTCGGCCGGCGCGTCGCGCCCGTCCATCGCCCGCTGGGAGAAGTGCGGGCGGCCGTGGATGCCCAGCTCGGTGAACGTGCCCTCGTCGACCAGCAGCGCGACCCGCTCGCGCGCGGTCAGCTTGCCGGCCGCGTGCTGGCGGGCGATGCGCTCCTCGCCGCCGCCCAGCCGCGCCCGCGCGCGCCGTTCCTCCAGGTCAACCGCGAGTGGCCGCAACATGGCCGTAGCGTGCCAGGCGCGCGTCCGCGAGGCGCAGCGCCGTCGCCACGCTCCCCGCCTCGCGGGGCAGCTCGACCGTCACCGCGCGGCAGACCACGGCGTAGCCGGCGCCGCGCTCGTCCAGCGCGCCGGAGGCGGCCGCGACCACGCCGTCGGCCACCGGGCCGACCGCCGGGATGAGCGCGCACAGCTGCACGCCGCCGAGCCGGTAGACGTGGCCGTGGCCGACCATCGCCGCATCGACGCGCTCGGCCAGCCGGGTGAGCAGCTCGTCGCCCGCCAGGTGCCCGTGGGTGTCGTTGAACCCGCGCACGCCCTGCAGGTCGAGCAGCGCGAGCGTCGCCGGCCGCTTGTCGGCCAGCAGGAGGGCCAGGTCGGCCAGCAGCGCGCGGCGGTTGCCCAGCCGGGTGAGCGAGTCGTGCGTGGCGGCGAAGTGCAGCTCGGCCGCGGCGGCGGCCACGCGGCGGTTGGCCCCGCGCAGCTCGATCTCGGCCATCGCCGCGCCGGCCAGGTCCTCCAGCACGCCGTGGTCGCGCCCGGTCCACTGGCGCGGCTCGTGGTCGATCGCGCACAGGGCGCCGATCAGCTCGCCGTCGGCGGTGGTCAGCGGCACGCCGAGATAGGCGATCACGCCGAGCTCGGAGACCGACGGGTTGTCGCGCACCTTCGGGTGGATGCGCGCGTCGACCACCTCGAGCGGGGAGCCGTCCTCGACCACGTGCTTGCAGAACGAGTGCGAGAGCGGCGTCTCGCGCAGGTCGCCCACGCCGACCGAGCTCTTGAACACCTGCTTGTCGGCGGTGACCAGCGTGAACAGCGCGACCGGCACGTGCAGCACCTCGCTGACCAGGCGCGTGACCCGGTCGAACGCCGCCTCGGGCGCGGAATCCACCAGCCCGCTCTCCGCCAGGGCGGCGAGCCGGCGCGGGTCGTCGAGCCCGTCGGTCACGGCAGCAGCGCCTTCACGATGCCGGCCACCAGGTCGGTGCGGCGGGCGCGCTCGGCCGGGTCCTCGGGCGCCTCGAACGCCGTCACCTCGAGGCCGACGACGTCGGCGTCGCGCTTGAGCTCGGCCAGCAGCGTGCGCAGCCCCGTGTCGCTCAGCCCGTGGTCGACCGGGAACTGCGAGGGCAGGATCGACGGGTCGAGCACGTCCATGTCGAGGTGCACATACACGCGGGCGCCGCGCAGCGCGTCGGCCACCTCGGCCGGGCGCGCGACCGGCACGCCGGCCGTCTCCACCAGCACGCGCTCGCCGGGGTCGAGGTCGCGCACGCCGCACATCAGCACCCGGGACGGATCGAGCGCCGGCTCGAAGCCGGCGTCCCAGCGCCCGCAGGCCGCGGCCAGGCACATCCCGCCGAGGAAGCCGCTGGGCGTCGTGTCGGGCGTGTTGAAGTCCCCGTGCGCGTCCAGCCAGAGCACGCGCGCGTCGGGCGCGTGGCGGATCACGGCCCGGAACGTGGTCATGCAGATCGAGCAGTCGGAGCTGGTGAGCACGGGGAACGCGCCCGCGGCGAGCATGTCCTCCACCTGGCCGCCGGCCTCCAGCAGGCAGCCGTGCGAGTCGCGCAGGTCGTCGTCGTAGCCGGCGATGTGGGCGTTGCCGGGCGTGCCGACGAGCCGGGCGTCGGCGTCCAGCGCGCGGCCGAGCGACTCCGCGCCGCGCGCCCCGCCGGGCGTGCGGTCCGAGGTCCGGCAGCGCAGGACCGTGACGCTCAGCGGCCGTGCCACGCCGGCTCGCGCTTCTCGAAGAAGGCTTTCACGCCCTCCTGGATGTCCTCGGTCGAGAACGCCAGCGAGAGCTGGGCGTGCAGGAACTCGAGCGCATCGGCCAGCGCCATGTCCTGGGTGCGGAACAGCGCGTCCTTGCCCATCCGCATCAGCACCGGCGACTTGGCGGCCAGCCGCTGCGCCCAGTCATTGACAACGAGATCGAAATCGTTCTCATTCACGATCTTGTTCACAATCCCGATCCGCTCGGCCTCTTGGGCGGAGATCTGCTCGCCCAGCAGCATCAGCTCGGTGGCCTTCTTGCGCGGGACGTTGCGGAAGATCAGCGCGGCGATCATGAACGGGAAGACCCCGACGTTGATCTCCGGCGTCCCGAACCGCGCGGTGTCCTTCGCCACGATCAGGTCGCAGGCCAGCGCCAGCCCGAGCGCGCCGGCCAGCACGTGGCCGTTCGCGGCGCACAGCGTCGGCTTGCCCAGCTCGCCGATCGCCCGGAACAGGCGCGGGAAGCGGTCGGTCCCCCAGTGCTTGTGGACGAGCGAGTCGGGCGCGGCGAACTGGCCGAGATCGCCGCCGGCGCTGAACACCTTCTCGTGCGTGGAGGTGAGCACCACGCAGCGCACGCCGTCGTCGGCGCGGGCCCGCTCGAAGCCGGCCAGCAGGTCGTCCAGCAGGTCGTCGGAGAGCGCGTTGCGCGTCTCGGGCTTGTCGAGCGCGAGCGTGGCGACGCCGGCGGACACGTCGTAGCGCAGACCCATCGAGGTGCCAGCCTAACCGCCGCCAGGCCTTAGGCTCCAGTGCATGGCCGCCACCGATGTCCTGAAGCCGGATCACGCGGCGCCCCGGCGCCACTTCATCTTCACCGAGGAGCACGAGGCGCTGCGCGAATCCATCCACTCGTTCGTCATGCGCGAGCTCGCCCCGCACGCCGAGGAGTGGGAGGAGACGACGTTCCCGGACTCGGTGTTCCGGCGGATGGGCGAGCTCGGGTTCCTCGGCCTCTCGATGCCGGAGGAATACGGCGGCCAGGGCGGCGACTACTTCTGCAACCTCGTGCTGGCCGAGGAGCTGTCGCACTCGGGCTCGGGCGGGTTCGCCATGGGCGTCGCGGTGCACACCGACATGGCCACGCCGCCGATCCTGCAGTTCGGCACCGAGGAGCAGAAGCAGGCCTACCTCGTGCCGGCGATCCGCGGCGAGAAGATCTCCTGCCTGGGGATCACCGAGCCGGATGCGGGCAGCGACGTCTCCGGTATCCGCACGCGCGCGGTGCGCGACGGTGATGAGTGGGTGATCAACGGCTCCAAGACCTACATCACCAACGGCCACCGGGCAGACTTCATCGTGCTGGTGACCAAGACCGACCCGGACGCCGGCTACGACGGGTTCACGCTGTTCCTGGTCGACATGGACGCGCCGGGCGTGATCCGCGAGAAGAAGCTCGTCAAGCTCGGCATGCACGCGTCCGACACGGCGCTGCTGGCGTTCAACGACGTCCGCGTGCCTGATTCCGCCGTGCTCGGCCAGGTGGGCAAGGGCTTCTACCAGATCATGTGGGAGCTCCAGGGCGAGCGGCTGATCGGCGCGGCCGGTTGCGTCGCCGGCGCCCAGCGCGCGTTCGACCGCACGCTCGCCTACGCCCTCGAGCGGCGCGCGTTCGGTCGCCAGATCGGCCACTTCCAGGTCATCCGGCACAAGTTCGCCGCGATGGCCACCAAGATCGAGGCCTCCCGCCAGCTCGTCTACACCACCGCCTGGCGCTTCGCCAACGGCGAGTACCCGGTCCGCGAGATCTCGATGGCCAAGCTGCACGCCGCGCAGATGTGCTGCGAGGTGGCCGACGAGTGCCTGCAGATCCACGGCGGCGCGGGCTACATGCGCGAGTACCAGATCGAGCGCGCCTGGCGCGACCTCCGCCTGAACCGGATCGGCGCCGGGACCGACGAGATCATGCTCGACGTCATCGGGCGCTCGTACGGCCTCTAGGCGCTTTCGACTTCGTCGATCTTCGCAGTGGCCACGTACTCGACCAGCGGGCCGCGCTTCGGTCCCTTGGGATCGATCGTGATGTATCCGCGATTCCTGAGCCGAGTGAGGCGATTCCTGGCCGTGGCGACGTCGCACTCGAGGTAGTTGCGGACGTCCTCGTTGGCGATTCGCCGATGCCGTTTCAGGTGACGAAGGAGCTTCGCGTCGTCGATGTCGATCGTCCCGGTCCTGTATTTCAGAGCGGGGCGGAGCGCGGCGGCCGCCGTGACGCTGAGTCGATACGACGCCCTGCGCCGGTTCGCCGTCGACCGCGTGGGCTCCAGGAGTCCGGCGTTGTGCATGCGCCTCAGGACCTCGTCCGCGAACGCCTCGTCGCGCTGGATGTGCGGGGCGAGCGCCGCGGCGGTCGTGGAGGCGCGGGTTCGCAGGACCGACAACGTCAGGAGCACGTCGAGATCTCCGGCCAGACGCGGCTCCGCGAACTCGTCGCTGCGAAGGAACCGCGCGAACGCCCGGTCCCCTCGGCCTCCAGGGACGACCACGGTGAATCGCGGGCCGACCTCGATCCTCGGGGGCTGCTTGCCCGCGGCGGCGAGCGCGCGGTAGACCCGGTCGAACCCCATGCCCGCACCCTCGGCGATTCGCAGCCGGGTGATCTCACGCGACAGCGCCCGGTTGCGCTGAGCGCTCTCGCGAAGCAGCCGGTCGGGATGCAGCGTGGGAAGGAGGTCGCCTGGACTCGCCACGACGAGCGCGTCGGGCGAATGTGCGATCTCGATGATGCTCGGCTGCTCCCAGTCTCGATGCGCGAAGGCGTTTGCGACGAGCTCCCGGACCACGTCTGGCTCGTAGTCGACAAGCCTGACCTCGGCGGCGCCGACGCGGAACGCATCGGCCTGACTCAGGCCGGCCAGCCGGGCGAGGATGTCCTCGACGAGCAGCACCAGAGGGCGCCGCCGCGCATCCTCGCGCCGGAGCAGGATCGTTCCCTCGCTGCCGGCACTGGCCGCGGTCGAGACGATCGCGCCCCAATCGGGCACCAGCTCCGCGAGCGCACGCTCGCCGCCATACAGCAGGACGGCGGCGTGGCGGAGACGGCCACGCTCGAGGAGCTCACACGACCGCAGGAACTGCTCCCTGTCCTCCTCCGCTTGCCGCGCGAGCTCATCGTGCCCGATGTCTCTCAGCCGCTCTGCTGCGGCGGCGAGCGCGGCGGCCGACAACGACTCCGGCCGGAAGTGAGACAGCTCGGCACTCCAGTCGTACGTACCGCGCGCGGCCGCTATCGATCGCATGGTGTCCGGCGCGATGGGCAGGCATCGATCCTCGACCCGCCACCGGTACGCGCCTCCGGCTGTCGCGTGCACCACCGCTCCGATCGGAACCTCGACGAACAGCAGGCGCCGCGCGTCCACCGTCCGCTCGTGAACGGTCGCCGTCAGGGGAGGGCTCGTCCCGTTGTAGACCGCCAGACGCAGCCCTTCTGGCGAGTAGTCGGCCGGAACGCC
>JAICUS010000531.1 GCA_025935735.1 Solirubrobacteraceae bacterium
CGCGCCCGCACCGAGGTCGTCGCGGCGTCCGAGGACGAGGTCCGGCTGTCCGACGGCGCCCGCCTGCGCCCCGACCGCATCGTCTTCGCCTGCGGCTACCGGGCGGACCTGGCCCGCGTCCCCTACCTGGAGGGCCTGGACGTCGCCACCGCGGACGGCTTCCCGGTGCTCGGCCACCACCTGGAGACCAGCCTGCCCGGCCTGTACATGCCCGGCTTCGCCGCCACCCGCGACTTCGGCCCGTTCTTCGGCTTCGTCAAGGCCGCGCCCGCCGCCGGAACCCTGATCGCCCGTCACCTGAGCGCTTAGGATGCCGCCCGTGCCGCCGGTGGTGTCCGCGAGCGAGGCGCTGCGCTTCCTGCACCGCGCGGGGGAGATCCTGGGCGGGTCGCTGGACTTCGAGCACACGCTGCGCCGCGTGGCCCAGCTGACCGTGCCGGACATCGCGGACTGGTGCGGGGTCTATGTCGCCGCCGAGGACGGGACGACGCGCGAGGTGACCAGCGTCCACCCGGACCCGGAGGTCGAGCGGGTGCTGACCGAGATCCGCCGGCGGCGCCGGGCCGGCGACGGCGGCTCGGAGACGCTGGCGGCGATGCGCGAGCGGCGCTCGGTGCTGGCGTCCGAGATCGCCGCGCCCGCACCGGACGTCGCGCCGGAGGAGTGGGCGCTCGTGCAGCGGCTGGCGCCGCGCTCCTACATGATCGTGCCGCTGCTGGTCCGCGGGCGCGCGCTGGGCGCGATGACCCTGCTGTCCACGCGCGAGGGCCGCCGCTACGGCGAGGAGGACCTGCGGTTCGCCGAGACCGTGGCCGCCCACTTCGCGCTGGTGCTCGACAGCGCGCGGCTCTACGACGCCGCCGAGCAGTCGGTCGGCCTGCTCGACACCTACTTCGCCAGCGCGCCGGTCGGCCTCGGCTTCCTCAACAACGACCTCTGCTACGTGCGCGTCAACGACGCGTTCGCCCGCTTCAGCGGGCGGCCGGCGCAGGAGCACGTCGGCCGCGCGGTGCGCGACGTCCTGCCCGTCGCGCTCGCCGAGCGGGTGGCCGCGCTGCACGCCCGGGTGCGCGAGAGCGGCGAGCCGCTGCTGGACGTCGAGCTGACCGACGGCCGGCGCACCTGGAGCGCCTCCTACACCCCGGTGCGGGGGCTCGACGGCGCGCCGATCGGCATCGGCGTCGTGCTGGTCGACGTCACCGAGCGCCGGCGGCTGCTGGAGGCCGAGCGCGACGCCCGCCTGCACGCCGACCTGCTCGCCCGGGCCGGCGAGATCCTCGACTCCTCGCTCGTCTACGAGGACACGCTCGCCAACGTGGCCGCGATCGCCGTGCCGGACTTCGCCGACTGGTGCGCGCTGAGCATCCTCGACCGCGACGGCCGCCTGCAGGAGGTGGCCACGCGGCACCGCGACCCGGCGAAGTTGGAGCTCGCCCGCGAGCTGCACGAGCGCTTCCCGCCGGCGCCCGACGCCCCTTCGGGCACGCCGCGGGTGGCCCGCACCGGCGAGACCGCGTTCGCGTCCGAGCTCACCGACGAGATGCTCGCGGCGGGCATCCCCGACCCCGAGCAGCTGCGGCTGGTGCGCGGGCTCGGCCTGCGCTCGGTGATCGTCGCGGCGCTGCGGGCGCGCGGGCGGACGTTCGGCACGCTCACGCTGGCCCAGGCGGAGTCCGGGCGGCGCTTCGACGACTCCGACGTGCAGCTCGCCGAGGAGCTGGCGCACCGCGCCGGCACGGCGATCGAGAACGCCCGGCTCTACACGGAGCGCTCGCGCATCGCCCACCTGCTGCAGGTCAAGCTGCTGCCCGAGCGGCTGCCGGAGATCCCCGGCGCCCGCGTGGCCGCCCGCTACCGCGCGGCCGGCGAGCTCAACGAGGTGGGCGGCGACTTCTACGACGTGTTCGCCCGCTCGGAGTCGGAGTGGGCGCTCGTGGTCGGCGACGTCTCCGGCAAGGGCGCCGAGGCGGCGGCGATCACCGCGCTGGCCCGCTACACGCTGCGCGCCGCGGCGCTCGACCCGGGCCCGCCGAGCCTCGCGCTGCAGCGGCTCAACCAGGCGATGCTGGCCCACGACGACTCCTCGCAGTTCGCCACGGTGGTGCTCGCCTACGCGGCCGCGGGACCGGACGGCGGGATGGAGGTGCGCCTGGCGCTCGGCGGTCACCCGCCGGCGCTGCTGGTGCGCGCCGGCCGGGCCGCGGTGGAGCCGCTCGGCGCCTACGGGACGATCCTCGGCGCGACCGCCGACGCCGCGCTGCGCGACGTCGTCGTGCGGCTGGCGCCGGGCGACGTGCTCGTGCTCTACACCGACGGCGTCACCGAGGCCGGCTCGCGCGCGGAGCCGTTCGGCCAGGCCGGCCTGGAGCGGCTGCTGCTGCGCGTGGCCGGCGAGTCGCCGGACGTCGTGGTGGGCGCGGTGGAGCAGGCGGTGGTGGACGCGCAGCCGGGCGAGCCGCGCGACGACCTCGCCGTGGTCGCCCTGTCGGTGGCGCGGTGACGCTGTGCGGCGCGTTATGGTGGCTGGTGGCCCCCCGATGCAACCGCCCGTGAGCCCCGAGTTGGAGCGTCTCGAGCTCCGCCTGGACGCGGAGCCGAGCGCGGTCGGGCGCGCCCGGGGCGCCGTGGTCGCGTTCGCCGAGCGCCACCGCCTCGCCCGCGCCGCCGACGTCGCCCTCGCCGTCACCGAGGCGGTGACGAACGCCGTCGTGCATGCCTACCGCGGCGACGCGACCGGGCAGGTGCGGGTGGTGGCCTGCGCGCACAGCGAGGGCCTGCTGGTGGTGGTGCGCGACTACGGCTGCGGCATGCAGCCCAACCCGGGCAGCCCGGGCGCGGGGCTCGGCCTCGCGGTGATCGGCGCGCTGGCCGGCGAGATGAACATCGAGCGGCCGGAGGAGGGCGGCGGGACGCGCGTCCGCATCCGCTTCTCACCGCCCGCTGAAACCGCCGCCGCGGCCTGATTTCACCCTGCTCACACGCGGTTTTCAGGCTGGCGGAGCCTGCCAGTATGGGGCGCCGTGAGGCGACGCTTCCCCGCAGTCATCGCCGCCGCGCTGGCGGCGACGCTCGCGTGCGCCGCGCCCGCCGGGGCGCAGCGCGTGGTCGAGCGCAGCTACCGCTCGGCCGCGCTGGGCGGCACCGAGCGCTACGCCGTCTATCTGCCGGCCGGCTACGGCACGAGCGGCCGGCGCTACCCCGTGATCTACGCGCTGCACGGGCTGCCGAGCGACGCGAGCGGCTACCGCAACGTGCCCGTCGCCGCCTGGGGCGCGATCGCCGAGGCGGCGGGGCGGCCGGCGATCGTGGTGGCGCCGCAGGGCGCGCGGGCCGGTGACTCGGACCCCGAGTGGCACGACTGGGGGCCGGGCCGCGACTGGGAGACCGCGGTGGCCGTCGAGCTCGTCGGCCGCGTCGACCGCGACTACCGGACGATCCCGGGCCGCCGCGGCCGGGCGCTGATCGGCACCTCGGCCGGCGGCTACGGCGCGGCGCTGATCGGCCTGCACCACCTGAGGACGTTCTCGGTCATCCAGTCCTGGAGCGGCTACTTCCACGCCACCAACCCGGCCGGCACCGGGCCGATGGACCTCGGCTCGCCGCTGGCGAACCTGGTGGCCAGCGCGCACGCCTTCGTGCCGCTGCTGCCGCGCTGGTTCCTCATCTGGGAGCCGACCTACCTCGGCTTCTACATCGGCGACCGGGACGACCGCTTCCTGGCCGAGAACCGGCAGCTGGACCGCGAGCTGCGGGCCGCGCACGTCACCCACCACTTCGCGGTCTACTCCGGCGGCCACACCGGCGCGCTGTGGTCGGCGCACGCGCGCGCCTGGATCCGCCGGGCGCTGCAGGAGTTGGACAGCTAGTGGCGCACCCGGCAACGATCGCCGGCCTTCGAGCGCGCCGTGCGGCGCTGCGCCGCACCGTCGAAGGACACCCGTACCACCAGTACGAATGACCTTCGCCGGCGCGCCGCAGCATCCACGCGGCATCGCTCGCCAAGCCGGCGAACGTTGCCGGGCGCACCACTAGGGCCGCGGGCGCGGCACCTTCTTCAGGTGCAGCCGCCGCGCGGCGAAGAGCCGCGCGCGGACGATCGCGGTCCGGTGGGCGCGCAGGCGCGCCGTGCGGCCGCGGATGCGGTCGAACAGGTTCGCCCGGCCCTGGCTGACGTGCGCCGACGTGCCGTCGCAGCGGTCGCGCAG
>JAICUS010000670.1 GCA_025935735.1 Solirubrobacteraceae bacterium
GGCCTGCCCACCGAGGACCGCGCCGCGCTCGCCGGCCTGCTGGCGCGCTCGCCCCACGTCCGCCGCGTCGTCGCCGGCCACGTCCACCGCACGTCCACCACGATCCTCGGCGGCTGCCCCGTCGTCACCTGCACCGGCACGAACTGGCAGGCCACGCTCGACCCCCACGCCACGGACTCGGCGGTCACCCACGAGCCGCCCTCCATCCTGGTCCACTCACTCGTCGCCGGCGAGCTCGTGACCCACGTCCAACCGATCTAAAGGGGACAGTCCCCTTTAGGTTTAAAACCCTGCTCCCGGCCCGGATCCCGGCGGGGCGCAAACGTAAAGGGGACAGTCCCTTTTCAGGGGGTGTTCAACCAGGCTCGGAGCTCGGCGCCGTGCTCGTCGAGGTCCGGGGGGCGGTAGCGGATGGGTGGGCGCTCGCCGTCCAGGCGCAGCGGCGGGCGGACGAGCGGGACGCCGTCGACGGCCTCGACCGGCTCCATCCCGAGGGACTCGGCGAGGGCGAACGCCTCGTCGACCTCGTTGATCGGGCCGGCTGGGACGCTCGCCGCTCGGAGGACGGACACCCAGTGCTCGGCCGGCTCGCGGCGCAGGACGTCCTCCAGCGCCGCGGCCAGCTCGTCGGCGTGCGCGACCCGGGCCTCGTTGGTGGCGAAGCGCTCGTCGTCGGCCAGCTCGGGCAGCCCGACTGCCTCGCACAGGCGGGTGAACAGGCGCTGGTTGGCCGCGGCGATGGCCAGCGGGCGGTCGGCGGTCTCGTAGGTCTCGTAGGGGACGATGCTCGGGTGGCGGTTGCCGCGCCGGCCCGGGCGCACGCCGCCGGCCACCCAGGCGAGCCCCTGGTTGAGCAGGCTGAGCAGCGCGCTGTCCATCAGCGACACCTCGACGTGGCGGCCGCGGCCGGTGCGCCCGCGCTCGACCAGCGCCGCCTGGATGCCGTTGGCCGCCATCAGCCCGCAGACGAGGTCGACGACCGCCGCGCCGACCTTCAGCGGCCGCCCGTCCGGCTCGCCGGTCACCGCCATCAGCCCGCCCATGGCCTGCAGCAGGAAGTCGTAGCCGGGCAGCCCGCGGGCCGCCTCGGCGCTGCCGAACGCGGTCACCGAGCAGGAGACCAACCTCGGGTTCGCCGCCCGCAGCGAGTCGCCGTCCAGGCCCCAGGAGGCCATCAGCCCCGGCCGGAAGGACTCGATCAGCACGTCCGCGCGCTCGCCCAGCCGCCGGGCCAGCGCGCGGTCGTCCGGGTCGGTGAGGTCGAGCGCCAGCGAGCGCTTGTTGCGGTTCAGCGTCAGGTAGTAGGTGCTGACGCCGTCGCGCCACGGCGGCCCCCAGGCGCGGGTGTCGTCGCCGCCGTCCGGCCGCTCGACCTTGATCACGTCGGCCCCGAGGTCGCCGAGCAGCATCGCGGCCAGCGGCCCCGCGAGGACGCGGGAGAAGTCGGCGACGAGGATGCCGTCGAGCGCGGACACGGCCCGCCACACTAGTGCGCCGTGCGCACGCTCCTCGTCTCCGACCTCCACCTCGGCCGGGCCGACGGCTACGACCTGCTGCGGCGCCCCGACGTGCTCCAGGCGCTCGTCGAGGCGCTGCGCGGCGCCGACCGGCTCGTGATCCTCGGCGACGGGCTCGAGCTGCGCGAGAGCCCGCACCGCGAGGCCGCGGAGGTCGCCCGGCCGCTTTTCAAGGCGGCGGGCGCGGCGCTCGGCCCGGACGGCGAGCTGCTCGTGCTGGCCGGCAACCACGACCACGGCCTGGCCGCCGGCTGGATCGACGCCCGCCTGCAGACCGAGCCGGCCGGCTTCCTCGGGCTCGAGCAGCGCTACGCGCCACGCGAGTCCGGACCGCTGGCCGAGCGGCTCGCCGAGGCGGCGAAACCCGCGCGCCTGGAGCTCGCCTACCCCGGCGTCTGGCTGCGCGACGACGTCTACGCCACCCACGGCCACTACGCCGACCTGCACGCGACGGTGCCGACGTTCGAGCGCCTCGCGGCGGGCGCGATGGCCCGCTTCGCCGTCCGCCTCCCGCAGGAAAGAGCGCGGCCGGACGACTACGAGGCCGCGCTGGCGCCGCTGTACGCCTGGATGCACGCGCTCGCCCAGCGCTCCGACCACGGCCTGGTCAGCGCGGGCGCCGGCGCGTCCGCCCGCACGTGGAGCGTGCTGACCGCGGCCGACCGCCACCGCCGGCCGCTGCGCACGCTGGCCCTCGGCGTGGGCTACGCCGCCGCCGTGGCGGCGATCAACGCGGTCGGCATAGGCCCCGTGGAGCGCGACCTCTCGCCCGCCGCGCTGCGCCGCGGCTACCTCGCCGGCTTCCACGAGGCGGTGCGGCGGCTGAACATCGACGCCCGCCACATCCTGTGGGGCCACTCCCACCGCTCCGGCCCGTGGCCGGGCGACGACGCGACCGAGTGGACCGCGGCCGGCGGCGCCCGCATCGTCAACGCCGGCTCGTGGGTCTACCAGCCGCACTTCCTCACCGGCGGCCGCCGCTCGCCGTACTGGCCGGGCACGGCGATCGTCATCGAGGACGACGGCCCGCCGCGCCTGGAGCGCCTCCTCGGCGAGGAGCTCGTCAGGCCACGCCGGGGGTGAAGCAGGTGGCGAACACCTCGACGCCCGGCCCGGGCGCGAGCTCCAGCCGGCCGCGCGTGTGCCGGCGGTGCTCGACCAGCGCGACCACGCCCGGCTCGCGGACCTCGATCGCGCGGCCGTTGACCCGCAGCACCCCGCGGCCGCCGACCACCGCGTAGGCGCCGCCCGCCTCGTAGGCGCCCGAGTAGGCGCCCGGCTGGTCCTCGGTCTGCGCGGCGAGCAGCGCGTCGGGGTCGTCCTCCGGGCGCACCGGCGCGACCGGCTCCCGCGCCACCCCGAGCAGCGCCTGGATCTCGCGCTCGGTGTCGGCGTAGGCGCCCTCGCCGTAGTGCAGCGACACGAGCAGCCCGTCGCGGTCCCACAGGTAGCGGGCCGGCCA
>JAICUS010000026.1 GCA_025935735.1 Solirubrobacteraceae bacterium
CCTGGAACTGCGGCGTCGAGGGCCCGACCGACGACGCGGAGGTGCTGAAGCTCCGCGACCGCCAGCAGCGCAACTTCCTGGCGACCCTGCTCCTGTCGCAGGGCACGCCGATGCTGCTGGGCGGCGACGAGATGGGCCGCACCCAGGGCGGCAACAACAACGCCTGGTGCCAGGACAGCGAGATCTCCTGGTACGACTGGGAGCAGCTGGCGGCCAACGACGACCTGGTCGCCTTCACCCGCAAGCTGATCGCGCTGCGCCGCGCGCACGCCGTCTTCCGCCGGCGGAGCTTCCTGTTCGGGCGCGAGGTCGAGGGCTCCGGGCTGCCCGACGCCGCCTGGTTTCGCTCCGACGGGCAGCGGATGAGCGACGGCGACTGGTCGTCCTCGTCGCCGGTGCTCGGGCTGTTCCTGAACGGCGAGGAGATCCCGTCGCCGGACGTGCGCGGCCGCCAGGTGCTCGACGAGTCGTTCCTGCTGCTGTTCAACGGCCACCACGAGGACTGCACGTTCACGCTGCCCGACGGCGCGTTCGGCGACGCCTGGACGATGGTGCTCGACACCGCCCAGCCCGAGCTCGAGGCGGGCGGCGCGGAGCTGGCGGCGGGGAAGGAGCTCTCGCTGCCCCACCGCTCGCTGGTGCTGTTGCGGCGCGCGCAGGCATGACCGCGCTGCGCGCGACGTACCGGCTGCAGCTCAGCGGCGGCTTCGGGTTCGCCGCCGCGCGCGAGCTCGTGCCCTACCTGCGCGACCTCGGCGTCTCGCATCTCTACCTGCCGCCGTCCTTCCAGGCGCGGGAGGGGTCGATGCACGGCTACGACGTCGTCGACCCCGGCTCGATCTCGCGCGAGCTCGGCGGCGAGGCGGAGTTCCGCGCGCTGGTCCAGGCCGTGCGCGAGGCCGGGATGGGGATCGTGCTCGACATCGTCCCCAATCACATGGCGGTGGACGACGCCAACCGCTACTGGAGCGACCCGGCGCTGCGCGAGAAGTTCTTCGACATCGACCCGGTGACCGGTCGCCACCGGCGCTTCTTCGACGTCGACCACCTGGCCGGCGTGCGCCAGGAGGACCCGGAGGTGTTCGCCGAGACGCACCGGCTGGCGCTGTCGCTGGTGCGGTCCGGGGACGTCGACGGCCTGCGCATCGACCATCCGGACGGGCTGGCCGACCCGGCGGGCTACCTGGCGCGGCTGCGCTCCGCGGGCGCCGAGCACGTCTGGGTGGAGAAGATCGTCGACCCCGGCGAGCCGCTGCGCGACTGGCCGGTCGACGGGACGGTGGGCTACGAGTTCCTCAACGACGTGGCGGCCCTCTACATCGACCCGGCCGGCGAGGCGCCGCTGACCGACCTGTGGGTCGAGGTGTCGGGCGACGACCGGCGCTTCGCCGACTGGGCGTTCGAGGCCAAGCTCGAGCAGGCGCGCACGACGTTCCAGCCCGAGGTCGAGCGGCTGCTGCGCGACGCGCCCGAGCGGGTGGCGGGCCTCGAGCGCGCGCTGGCCTCGCTGCCGGTCTATCGCAGCTACGTCGAGCCGTGGTCGGGTGCCGTGGCGCCGGAGGACCGCGAGGCGGTGGCCGCGGCGGGGCTGCCGTCGTCGCTGGCGTCCGTGCTGCTGCTGGAGACGCCGGGCTGGGACGCGTTCGTCACCCGCTTCCAGCAGACGACGCCGCCGGTGATGGCCAAGGGCGTGGAGGACACGGCGTTCTACCGCTACGCGCGGCTGCTGGCGTTGAACGACGTCGGCGGCGACCCGGGGCGGTTCAGCGTGTCCGTGGCCGACTTCCACGCGGGCAACCTGGAGCGCGCGCGGCGGTTCCCGCGCAACCTGCTGGTGACGCAGACGCACGACACCAAGCGCTCGGGCGACGTGCGGGCGCGGATCGGCGCGCTGGCGGGCATGCCGGAGGCCTTCGCCGCGCACGTGCGCGGCTGGCTGGCGGCCTGCCGCTCGCTCACGTCCGGCGGCGCGCCCGGCCCGGTCGAGCAGCTGTTCATCTTCCAGACGCTGCTGGGCGTGTGGCCGATCTCCGCGGAGCGCCTGGACGCCTACCTGGAGAAGGCGCTGCGCGAGGCGAAGGTGCACACGTCCTGGGTGTCGCCCGACGAGGCGCACGAGGCCGCGGTCAAGGGCTTCGCCCGCGCGCTGCTGGGGCACCGCGACTTCCTGCGCACGTTCGAGCCGTTCCAGCGCGAGCTGGCTCTCGCGGGGGATCGCGCGGCGCTCGGCCAGCTGCTGTTGAAGCTCACCGTGCCGGGGATCCCCGACATCTACCAGGGCGACGAGCTGCTCTGCCTGTCGCTGGTCGACCCCGACAACCGCCGGCCGGTCGACTGGGAGGCGCGCCGCGCGGCGCTGTCGGACCCGCCGCCGAAGCTGGCGCTGATCCGGTGCGCGCTGGCGCTGCGCGCCCGGCTCCCGGAGGCGTTCGCGGGGTCATACGAGCCGCTGGACGCCGGGTCGGACGCCTGCGCGTTCGTGCGCGGCGACGCGGTCGTGGCCTGCGCGTGGCTGCGCGGCGACGGCTCGGACACGGTCGCGCTGCCGGACGGCGAGTGGCGCGAGGCCCTGGATGGGCGCGCGCTGCGCGGCCGCCCGTCGGTGGCCGAGCTGTGCGGCCCGGACGGGATCGCGCTGCTCAGCCGCTGACGGTGCCGGCGGCGGTGAACGCGCCGCCGCGGATGGCGTAGAGGCCGATGGTCTTGAGCGTCGTGTCGCCGGCGCGGTCGAAGCCGTAGGTGCCGATGACCCCTGCGCGGTCGCGCACGCCGTGCAGCCAGTCGCGGACCGCCGGCAGCTTCGCGCCCGCAGCCGCGTAGGCGTCGATGAACAGCCGCATCGCCTCGTAGCCGTAGGCGGCGTAGACGTCGTGATAGGCGGCGATCACCCGCTGCCCGGCCGCCGGGTAGTCCGCCGGGGCCAGCGTCGGCGCGGTGATCAGCGTCCGGCGGGCCACGCCGCGGGGGATGTGGCGCGCGAACGCCGCGTCCGCGATCCCGTCCGCGCCGAACAGCTTGGCGTGCGGAAGCGCGCGCCCCACGTCGCGGAACAGCGCGACGGCGCCGTTGGCGGTCACGCCGCCGAACAGCACGCAGTCCACGCGCTTGCGGCGCAGCGTGCGGGCGAGCGCGGTGTAATGGGCGCGCCGCGCGACGTGAAGGCGCGCGACCGCTGTGACGCCGCGGGCGGCGGACCCGGCGATGCCGGCGCCGTAGAGCTCGTGGTCGTCCAGCAGCGCGGCGCGCCGGCAGCCGGCCCGGCGCATCTCGGCCGCTAGCGCCGCGCCTTGCACGTGGTCGTTGGGCGCCAGCCGGAAGTACGTGTGCCGGGCGGTGGGGTAGTACTTGAACGGCTCGCCGGGCGTCGTGCCGGGGCCGCTGCGGGTCAGCCCGGGCGCCGTGTTGGTCGGGCTGATCATCGGGATCCCCGCCTCGTTGAGGATCGGCAGCGACACCGCGCTGGCGCCGGAGTTGAACTCGCCGATGTAGCCGATCGCGTTCTCGTCCCCCGCGGCGCGGCGGGCGTCCTCCGACGCCCGTTCCGGCGTCCAGCCGCGGCGGCCCGCGTCGTTGAGGGTCACCAGCTTGAGTGGGTTGCCGGCGTCCGCCAGCGCGAGCTGCTCGCCGCGCTGGGTCGCCAGCGCGTCCGCCCGCGCCGGCCCGCGCAGCGGCAGGCTCGAGTAGACCGTCGGCATGGCGAGCTGCGCGGCGGCGAGCAGGGCGGCGGCGAGCATTCGCGGGACCGTACCGCCTCGACCACCGCCGAACGCGCCGTTCTGATGTGACTTGACGCGCTCACCGCCGTCCGCCCCCCGGCCGGTCGAGTCGCAGCCGTGCCCGCGCCTTCTCCCGCTCGGCGCAGCAGCACCACGCTGACGACGAGGCGGCGGTCCGTCTCCGCGGCGGTCCGCCGATCGCGCGCGGTGTCCGGAACCCCGAAATAGAGGCCGATGTCCTGCCGGAACGGCACGTCGCGGCTCTTCCCCCGGTCTCCTACAGTGGAACCTGATGGATCGCAGTGCCGCCGAACGCGTCGTCAAGCGCGACCTTGACGAATCCACCGGGCTGGGCGCGCCGATCTCCAGCCGGGCACGGATGGCGCAGCGCTCGGTCGAGGCGTACCTGAAGGCCGGCGTCCGGCCGCGCTGGATGGAGCGGATCGCCGAGATCGACGAGTCGATCGCCGCCCAGCGCCGGCGCCTCGCGCGCGCGCACCGGCAGCTGCGCGAGGAGTGCGCCGGGGACGCGGCGCAGTTCGCCGCGCGCTGGCGGGAGTTCGTCGCCCGCTGCCGGTTCGACGAGCTCAACGAGCTGATCGGTCAGCACAACGAGTGGTACCCGATCGAGCGCGACCTGCCGATGGACCTGCGCACGCGCGACTATGTGCTCGTCGCCGGCCGCTCCTATCGCCGGGAGCCGCTGAGCGCCGAGTGGGTGCTCGACCAGTTTCCCGCGTAAGCTCCGCGCCGCCGTGCGAATCCTGACCCTGTCGTGGGAGTACCCGCCGGTGGTCGAGGGCGGGCTGGCCCGCCACGTCCGCAAGCTCTCCGAGCAGCTCGTGCGCGACGGCCACGAGGTGCACGTGCTCACCCGCGGCGGCGGCCATCTGGCCGCGGTCGAGGATCGCCACGGCGTCACCGTGCACCGGGTGCGCGAGCCCGAGTTCCCGCGCGACGACCTCGACGCGTTCATCGCCTGGGTGGAGGGGATGAACCGCGACCTGCTCGCCGCCGGCGCGGAGCTCGGCGGCGGCTTCGACCTCGTGCACTCCCACGACTGGCTGGTGGCCGGCGCGGCCCGGAGGCTCGCCCGGCGCCGGCGGGTCGCGTGGCTGGTCACGGTCCACGCCACCGAGTACGGTCGCCACCAGGGCTGGGTGGACAAGCACCCGCAGTCGCACATCCACGCCGTGGAGAAGCGGATGGCGCGCGCGGCCGACCGGGTGATCGTGTGCTCGTCCTACATGCGCTCGCAGGTCTGCGACGTGTTCGGGCTCCCGCGGCGCGGTGTGACCGTCATCCCGAACGGGATCGACCCCTCGGACCTGCAGCCGGTCGCCGACCTGCCGCGGCTGCGGGCCCGCTTCGCCGCGCCCGACGAGAAGCTCGTCCTGCTCGTCGGCCGGCTGGTGTGGGAGAAGGGGTTCCACCTCGCCCTGGACGCCCTGCCGGGGCTGATCCGGCGGGTCGGGCGGGTGCGGTTCCTTGTGGCCGGCTCGGGCACGGCGGAGGACGAGCTGCGCGAGCAGGCGCAGCGGCTCGGGCTGATGGAGCACGGCACGTTCGTCGGCTGGACCGGCGACGACGTCCTGCACTCGCTCTACCGGATCGCCGACCTGTGCCTGGTGCCCTCGATCTACGAGCCGTTCGGGCTGGTCGCGCTGGAGGCGATGGCCTCCGGCTGCCCGTGCATCGTCGCCGACACCGGCGGGCTGCGCGAGGTCGTCCCGCGCGGCGGCCGGGTCGGCCTGCGCTTCCGCGCCCGCAGCGTCCGCTCGCTGGAGCGGATGGCCGAGCAGCTGCTGACCGACGACGAGGAGCGCTCGCGCCTGGTGGCGGAGGCGTCCGAGCACGTGCTGGGGTTCGACTGGGCCGACGTGGCGCGTCAGACGGCCGGGGTCTACGCGTCGCTGGTCGCCGCCCGGCGCGGGGCCGGCGCGGACGCCACCACGGCATAGGCCGCGACCGCTTCGCCCGCCCTCACCCGGGCTCCCGGGCCGAGCCACGCGTGCGGTCCCACCACCGCCCCTTCGCCCACGACCACCGGTGTTGCTTGGAGCGGCTGCCGGCGCAGCGGCGTCTCCACGTCTCCCGTCGCCGGCGCGGCGTCCGCGACGGCCGCCCAGTCGCCGAGCACCGCGCCGTCGCCGAGCTCGACGCCGGCCTGCGCCACGATCGCCGCTCGTTCTCCCAGCCGGGCGCGCGCGCCCAGCCGGACCACGCCGGCGGACGCCTCGATCCGGCTGTCCGGCCCGAGCGACGCCCCCGGCCCCAGCTCCACCCTCGCACCCGGCGCGACCCGCACGCGCGCCCCGCGCGCCACGTGCACCCCGGCGCCGGCGCGCAACCGCCCGCGGGCACGGGCGCGCAGCCAGGCGAGGCGGAGGGCGTCAGCCACCATCGACGCGCACCTTAGGCGAGGACGCTACTTTGATGGGCGGGATGGCGCCGGCGGGCTTCAGCTCCGCGATGCACCGCGTCGCGGGTACGACGCGGGTCGAGCTCCACGGCGAGCTCGATTGCGCGAGCGTGCCGCTGCTCGAGGGCAAGCTCGACGGCGTGATCGTCGACGGGGCAGGCCGCGTCCTGCTCGACCTGCGCGACCTGCAGTTCATGGACGTCACCGCGCTGCGGATGGCCGTCCGGCTCGAGGCGCGCGCGCAGTTGCACGGCGTCGACTTCGCGCTCGTGCGCGGGCCGCGGCCGGTGCAGCGGGTGTTCGAGATGACCGGGATGGAGCGCTTCGTCCCGGCCGTCGACGCGGCGTAGGCCGCGCCGACGGCTTGCTGTTTACGCCGTGGCGGCGACCGCGCCGGGTGCGGCGGCGCGGGTGACGCGGTCGGGCGCGGGCACCCACAGCGCGTCGTGGCCGAACGCCCGGCGCTCCGCGCCGCCCTCGCCGACGAACGAGATCAGCGAGTCCTCGGCCGCGCCCAGGTCGGGGAAGCCGTTGTTCGGCGTCATGATCGCCGCCACCTCGGCGGTCGTCAGCCCGTCGGGGAACTCCGGCAGGATCTCCGCGGCGTCCTCGGCGTGCGTGCGGCGCTCGAGCGTGGGGTCGAGGTTGGCGATCAGCACGTCGTAGGCCTCGATCGTCTGGAAGCCGCCGGCCTCCAGCATGCGCGGGCCGACGCTGAACTTGACGCTCGGCGCCGTGTAGCGCACGCGGCCGTCGTAGTTGGCGGTCTTGCCCTGGAACTCGGTCGGGCTTCCGGCGGCGCTGCGGGCCTCGTCGCGGTCGCCCTCGAAGACCTGCTCGACCTCGGCGGTCAGCGACGCGGCGATGATCGCGTCGGCGTCGATGCCGGGCACCCAGTCGATCGCCTGGCGCAGCTCGTCGGGATCCTCCATGAAGCGGGTCGAGGTGAACTGGGCGAACTGGAGGGCGCGGAACACGGTCCACTCGCGCTCGGGCGCGTGGAGCCGCGCGGCCACCACGACGCGGCACATCGGCCACGTGCCGTGGATGCGCTCGCGGGGCGTCGTCGCGAACGGCATGCCGCGCTTGCGGAAGTCGCGGTAGCCGCGGGCCGAGCGGGCGGGGGTGTAGCCGCGGCCCTCATAGACCGAGCCGGACTCGGTGAGGCCGATCATCACGTGACGCCAGGCGAGCTGGTCGCCGTAGCGCCACTGCAGCGTGGCGAGCGCGGGGGAGGCCGACCAGGCCCATGGGCAGCCGGGATCGGAGAAGTGGGTGACATCGACGAGGGGCATCGTCCTCTGAGCCTAGTAACCGAACAGGCCGCCGCCCACGCTCCTGTTTGCGCGCGCACCGGGCGGGATGGCGAACACGGCGCTCGCCACGTGGCGGGTGTGGCGCGCGAGGGCGTCGTGGCGGGCGAGTCGCTGCTGGATGGGGACGAACTGGCGCCGCGGGTCCTTCTGGAAGGCCAGGAAGAGCAGGCCGTCGTCGGTGGCGTAGCCGCGGCGCAGCAGGGCCTTGCGGTCGTTGCTGCGCGGCGCGGCGAGCCGGATGCGTTGTCCGGCACCGCCCCGGGCCCGAGCCCGATCGTCACCGTCGCCCCTCGCGCATCGCGGCCTCGGCCAGCGCGGTCCAGCGCTCCAGCACGGCGCGCAGGTCCTCGCGGAGGTCGAACGCCGCCATCGCCAGGTGCTCGCGCTGCGGCGTGGCGATCCCGGGCTGGTGCAGCCCATACACCGTCGGCGCACGCATGTCCGGCCGGTACGTCCACCCGGGCCCCCGCTGCGCGATCGGCACCCCACCGCTCACACCAAGACCCTAAAGGGGACAGTCCCCTTTATCTCCCGCCGATCCCCCGTCGCCGCCGCGCGCCGCGCGATCCCGCCCCCCGGGGACTGTCCCCTTTATCTCGCTGCGGGTCGTAGGGGACAGGTCGCTTAATCTTCTCTTTATCTACGGACTCGTCCGGACGGTTTCCTAGCCTGGCCCGCTCTGTGACGCAGCCCATCGCCGCTTCCCGCAGTCCCCTGCCCGCCTGGCCTGCCGGCCGTCCGCTCCGCGCCTGGCAGCAGGCCGCCGCGGCCGCCGTGTTCGCCCACGACGGCGAGGCGTTCCTCGCCTCCGCCACGCCCGCCGCCGGCAAGACCACGTTCGGCCTGCACGTCGCCCACCGGATGCTCTCCGAGGGACGGGTGTCCCGGGTGGCGGTGGTCGCGCCGACCACGCACATCTGCCGCCAGTGGGCGGCGGACGCCGCGCGCTACGGCATCCGGCTGGAGCCCAACCGGGCCAACGCCGCCGGGCCGGAGCCGCGCGACCGCCACGGCGTCGCGGTCACCTACGCGACCGTGGCGGCGGGCGCCGCGCTGCACCGGCGCCGCTGCGGCGAGCGGCCGACGCTGCTGATCGCCGACGAGCCGCACCACATGGGCGAGGACGCCACCTGGGGACGGGCCACCGTCGGCGCGTTCGCCCGCGCGCGGTTCCGCCTGCTGCTCTCCGGCACCCCGTTCCGCTCGGACAACTCCCCGATCCCCTGGGTGGCCTACGACGACGACGGCGTCTCGCGCGCCGACTACGGCTACGGCTACACGGACGCGCTGATCGACGGCGTCTGCCGCCCGGTCACGTTCCACACCTACGGCGGCGACATGGAGTGGGTGAGCGACGGCCGCGTCCGGCGCGCCGACTTCGACGTGATCCTGCCCGCGGCCGAGACGGCGCGGCGGCTGCGGACGGCGCTCGCGCCCGACGGCGACTGGATCGCCCACGTGCTGCGCGACGCGGACACCACCCTGCGCCGCCTGCGCGCCGGCGAGCACCCGGACGCCGGCGCGCTCGTCGTGGCGATCGACAAGGAGCACGCGGAGCAGCTCGCCGACGCGCTCGCCCGCATCACCGGCGAGCGGCCGGACGTCGTGACCTCCGACGCGCCGGACGCCTCCGCCCGGATCGCCCGCTTCGCCGCCGGCTCCGCGCCGTGGCTGGTGTCCGTGCTGATGGTGTCCGAGGGCGTCGACGTACCGCGGCTGCGGGTCGGCGTCTACGCCACCACGGCCCGCACCGAGCTCTTCTTCCGCCAGGTCGTCGGCCGCTTCATCCGCCGCACGCCCGAGCCGGCCGACCAGATGAGCCACCTGTTCCTGCCCTCCGACCCCCGGCTCAAGCAGCTCGCCGTCCAGATCGAGGAGGAGCGCAACCACGCGCTGGCGCTCGAGCCGGCCGGCGACGCCGAGCCCGTCGAGCGGGCGGAGCGCAGCGAGCCGGAGGAGTCCTTCCGCGCGCTGTGGTCGAGCGCCCGGCGCGACGACGAGGTCCTCCAGACCACCCAGCCCGGCGACGCGCTGCAGCTGTTCGCCGACCCCTCACCGCCCCCGGCGCTGGCGGCGTTCACCACCAGCGCCGCCGGCGAGCCCGAGCCCGAAACCGCCTTCGAGCGCCGCGAGCGCCTGCGCGCGGAACGCCACGCGCTCGTCGCCGCGCTCGCCCGCCGCACCGGGGAGCCCCATCGCACGGTCAACGCCCGCCTCAACCGCGACGTCGGCGCCCGCTCGGTCGAGCAGTCCACGGACGAGCAGCTCGAGAAGGCCAACCGCCTGCTGGAGCGCGAGATCGCCCGCCGCCGGTAGGCGCCGCGGCCCCTCCTCCCCGCGGCCGTTGGTCCCGCCGCCGGTGGCGCCGCCGGGTCGCCCCTTCGGCACGTTCATTCGCCCGCCGCCGGTCGCCGACGGTCACCCCTCTGGCGCGTTCCTTTGCCCGCCGCCGGTAGGCTCGCCCGCCGTGGACGAGCTGCCGGAGTGGCCGGAGGGCACCGTCGCCGTGCTGTGCACCGGCGGGGGCGCGCCGCACGCGATCCCGGTTTCCACCGCGCTGCGTGCCGGGCCGCGGGCGGTCGTGCTCGCGCTCGCGCTGCGCCGGGGGTCGCTCACGCGGCTGCGGGCGGAGCCGGCAAGCGCGCTGACGGTGCTCGCCGGAGATGTTGCGTTCACGGCGTACGGGAACGCAACCGTGGTTGCGGAACTGGAGCGGGTGGCCGCCGTCCGGCTCGACGTCGAGTCGATCCAGGACCACCGGCAGCCGGCGTTCGCCATCGAGGACGGCGTGCGCTGGCGCTGGACCGATGCCGACGCCGAGCGCGCCGATGCCGCCGTCCGCGAGGCGCTGCGGGCGCTGTGAGGCTGCGCGCGGCGGTCTTCGACTTCGGCGAGACGCTGCTCAGCGAGGAGCGGGCGTGGGGCGTGTGGGCGGACTGGGTCGGCGCGACTCGCCAAGAGCTGTTCGCGGCCATCGGCGCGACCGTGGCGGGGCGCCATCCGCACGTCTACGCGCTGCAGCTGCTCCGGCCGGGCTTCGACCTGCGCAGCGCGCTGGCCGATCGCCTCGCCGCCGGCGTGCCGCGCCACGAAGAGCTCTACGACGTCTATCCCGACGCCGCGGACGCGCTGGCGCGGCTGCGCGCGGCGGGTCTGAAGGTCGGCATCGCGGGCAACCAGCCGGCGGGCGCGGCCGCCGCGGTGGCGGAGCTCACGGAGCCCGGAGACCTCGTCGCGACCTCCGCCGGCTGGGGCGTGTCAAAGCCGGACCCGGCGTTCTTCGCCCGCCTCGTCGACGAGCTGGGGTTCGCGCCCGCCGAGATCGCCTACGTCGGCGACCGCGTGGACAACGACGTCATACCGGCCGCCGATGCCGGCCTGGTCGCGATCCACCTGCGCCGCGGCCCGTGGGGCGTCGTCCAGGCCGCGTGGCCGGAGGCCGCCCGAGCCGCGATCAGCGCCGCGAATCTCGCCGAGGCCGCCGACGCGATCATCGCGCGCGCCTGAGAGGCGTTCGGCCCCTCGAGTCTCCCCGGCTCGATGGGCCTGTTCCCTGCCGCGCTAGGCGGCCGGCGCGGGCTCCCCAGCTACGCCCGTGGATGCCGCCTCGGCAGATGAGGAAGCGCCCGAGCTCTCGGTCGTGTCGGCGGGCGACGAGGTGGCCGGCGCCGACTCGGTCGACGACGAGGTCGAGGTCGCGGCCGGAGCGGGGGCCGCCGCGGCGGTCGTGCTCGTGGCCGGCGTCGCCGCGGCCGTGGAGGTTGCGGCCGGAGTCGCGCTGGCCGGGGCCGGCGAGGCCGTGCTCGGGGCCGGCGCCGCCTCGGCGGGTGTGGAGGTGGCCGGCGCGGCGGTGCTCGTGGCGGGCGCTGACTCGGTCGACGCGGCCGTGGTGGTGGTGGCCGGGGCCGCCTCGGCGGTTGAGGAGGTGGCCGGGGCAGTCGTGCTCGGGGCCGGCGCTGACTCGGCCGACGCGGCCGTGGTGGTGGTGGCCGGGGCCGCCTCGGCGGTTGAGGAGCTGGCCGGGGCGGTCGTGCTGGTGGCGGGCGCCGACTCGGTCGACGCGGCCGTGGTGGTCGCGGCCGGAGTGGTGGTGGCCGGGGCCGCCTCTGCGGGTGAGGAGGTGGCCGGGGCGGTCGCCTCGGTGGTGGCGCTCGTCGGCTGCGCCGCCGGAGCGTCCGGCGTGGTCGCGGTCGTCGTGGTGGCCGCCGCAGGTGTGGATGCCGTCGTGGTCGTGGCGCTCGCGGCGGGCGTGGACGCGGCCGTGGTCGTCGCCGCGGGCGCTGCGGTCGCCGTGGTTGCCGCCGGCGCCGTGGTGGTCGCCGCGGGCACGGCCGCCGTCGTCGCCGCGGGCGCTGCGGTGGCCGCCGCTGTGGTGGCGGTGGTGGTGGACCGCGTGGATGTGGTTGCCGTGGACGATGGCTTGGTGGTGGCCTTGGCGGTCGTGGCCTTCACGGTGCTGGCCGATGCGTTGGCGGTGGCCGGGATCGTGGAGGAGCCGTGGAGGTAGGGCTCCGGGTTCACGGCGGTGCCGTGGACGCGGACCTCGAAGTGGAGGTGTGGGCCGGTGCAGTTGCCGGTGCAGCCGACGCGGCCGATGACGTCGCCGATGTGGACGTAGCTGCCCTGGGCGGCGTCGATCTGGGAGAGGTGGGCGTAGCAGGTGGACACGCCGCCGGCGTGCTGGATGCAGACGATGTTGCCGTAGCCGCTCTCCACTCCCGCCTGGGTGACCGTGCCGCACTGGGCCGCGCGGACCGGCGTGCCCGCCGGGGCCGCGAGGTCCTCGCCGGCGTGGAGGTGGCCGGGCCGGCTCTCGCCGAAGGTGCCGGTGACGGTGCCGTGGACGGGCGTCTGGATCGCGCCGGAGCCGCAGCCACCGACGGCGTGGACCGCCGGGGCGGTGGCGGCCGGAGCGGAGGCGGCCGGGGACGTGGCCGCCGGGGCGGGCGCGGGGGTGCTCTCCGGTGCGGCAGGTGCCGTCGAGGAGCCGTGGCGGGGAGAGCCGGTGGCGGTGGCCGGCGCGACCGCGCCCTCGCCCGAGGCCGCGCTCGGCGCGACCGCGCCGGAGTCCGCGACCGGCGCGGTGGAATCGGCGCCCGGCCGGTAGACCGTCATCACCCGCGTCCCGCCGCCGCCGACGAAGGAGACGTTGGACCGGAACAGCGCGGCCCAGGTGCGGGCGTCGACCTCGCCGGTGATCGGCAGGCCGTAGCGCTGCTGGAACCACTCGACGTGGGCCCGGGTGATCGGGCCGAAGATGCCGTCGTCGTCGATGGCGAGCTCGCGCTGGACGGCGGCCACGGCCGCGCCGGTGTCTCCCTCCGACAGCAGCGCGCTGGAGGGCAGGTGGATCGCCGTGCGCGCGACCGGGGCGGTGGCGGCCGCCGGCGACGTCGAGCTCGCCGCGGCCGCGGCCGCGAGCGGCTGCAGCGCCGGCGTGAACGCCATGGTGGCGCTGACCGCGAACGTCGCGCCCTTGCGGCGCTTCGCGTGCTTGCGGCTCAGCGCGGCCAGCTCGCGGCGCTGGACGGAGCGCGCCAGGGAGCGGGACCACACCTCGGGATCGCCCAGATCCCGCCATGGGGACACGGACAACGGGAACGACTCGGATTGAGCTGACAACTGACTACTCCTTCGGCCTCGTGCCTACGGGGTTAGCTGTCGGGCTCGCGCTGGCCTGCGCTACTCCACCGGTCGGTGGCGATTCGCCCCTGCGGCCTGACCAAGGCCGCTTGGTTCCCCCGCTCCTCCCGCCCTGGGACGGGAGGACTCGGCTGTGCTCCTTCTCAGCCGCGGCAGGTTACACGACCCCGCGGCGCGCTTATGTGAACACGGTCGCCGAGGAAGAGTCGCGGCGGGGCCGGACGCCGAAACGCCCGGCCCGCCGCCGCGCGACACTCAGCCGCTGACCAGCGCGGAGACGATCGGCGTCCCGCGCCCCGTCACGTAGTCGTAGCCCGGGGTCGCCACCGCGCCGTTGGCGCCCAGCACGATGTCGTTGAACGCGCTCGCCGGCTCGGCGTACAGCACCGGGTTCGCGAACCCGAGGTTCCCGCCCCGCGCGCCCTGCACCCGCGCCCAGATGCCCTGCCAGGACGGCGCGCTCGCGCTCGTGCCGCCGATCGTCTCCGGCTGCCCGGCGACGATCACCGTGTAGCCCGAGTTCGGGTCGGCATCCAGGGCGACGTCCGGCACCCCGCGGTTGACGCCGAGGAAGCTGCCACCCACGCCGGACTGGTACGCCGGCGCCGACTCGAAGTAGCTGATCCCGCCCCCGCCGGCGTACCAGCCGATCTCGTTCGGCCCCGGCCCGAGCACCGTGGTGCCGCCGACGCCGACCGCGTACGGCGACGAGGCCGGATACTCGACGCTCGGGATGCCCGCCGGGACGCCGTTGACGCCGACCACGGCCGAGCAGAACACGCCGGTGTCACCGCTGGACACGAACAGCGACTGCCCCTGCGCCGCCGCCTGTGCCAGCGTCACGTCCAGCGCGTCGGTGAAGCCGGTGGCGAACGCCAGGATCTCGCACTCGCCGGCCGAGAACGACGCCTGGCGCGTGGCGTCGTCGGTCACCCAGCGGTTGATCGTGGCCAGGATGTCGTCGTTGGACAGCGACGCGCCGTCATAGACGTTGAGCTGCGTCACGCCCGGCGCCATCCCGGTGGAGTACTGCGTGTCGAGGTCCCACTCGTCCGAGCCCGACGTGTCGGTCGACGCCGCACCCACCTGGACCTGGTTCCACGTGACGTGCGGCAGGCCGAACTGGTTCTCGAAGGTCACGAGGTCGGCCCGAGGCTGCGTCAGGTCGCCCTCGGCGATGACCGACACCTGCTGGCCGGCGCCCGTGGCGGACGCGGGCGCGCCATACAGGGAAGCGATGTCCTGCGGCCCGTAGGACGCCGGGAAGTTCAGGCCGCCGCTCGCTGCGCGCCGGGGCGAGAAGCCCACGCGCCCCAGGTTCGACAGCCCGAGCACCGCGGTCGTCTGCGCGGCGAACGCGCTCGGCACCGTCGCCTCCCGCAGCGGCGCGAAGAACGCGCTCGGGCCGGACGTGAAGCGCTCCAGCGTCGTCCCGAACGCCTTGCCCACGTTCGCCGCCGAGCCGCTGACCCGCACCAGCGTCCGGTTGGCCGACACCGACACGACGTTCAGCGAGTTCGCCCCCGCCCACGAGCGGACCGCGTCCACCGTCGCCGCCGCCGGCGCGAACCGCTCGTTGAACTGGGCCGGCGTCAGCCCCCCGCCCCGCGCCGCCGCGGCGGTCAGCCCCGCCCTGTCGCGCGGCGCCAGCGCGATCGTCACGGGCACGCTTGCCCGCTGGAGCGCGCCCGCGTCGGCGGCGCCCTTGAGGCGGACCGGATCGAGACCGGTGGTGGCGAACGCAGCCGACGGCGCCAACAAGGCGGCGGCGACCGCGACCGTCGATGAGACGACCGAGAGACGCATGGGACTCCTGCAGAAACGGAGGATCGACGCGCGGCCGGACCCCTGCCCGTCGCACGACATGGACAGCGGTGCGGGTACCCCGAGCGGGGCCTGCGACTAACCGGAAACTAAGGTCGGATGATCGGGGTGGGGCGGAGGGGCTGCATCGCCTTGAGATCTATTCGGCGGCGATGGTCACGTTGCGCCCGGACGACTTTGCGGCCGCCAGGGCGTCATGGGCGCGGGCGAGCAGCAACTCGGCCGGCTCCTCGCCGTCCCAGCGGGCCACGCCCGCGGAGGCGGTCTGGCCGCGCGGGGTGGAGGCGCGCACGCGGTCGAGCACCTCGACCGCCTCGGCGAGCCCGCACCCAGGCAGGACCGCCGCGAACTCGACGCCGTCCAGCCGCGCCAGCACGTCGATCTCGCGCAGCTCGCCGCGCCACATGGCGGCGGTCTCCTTGATCAGCCGGTCGCCCTCGCGCTCGCTGCGCAGCATGTTGAACGCGCTCATGTGGTCCAGGTCGAGTGCGGCCACGACCAGGGGGGAATCGGACCGCCGGGCACGGGCGATCTCGCGCGGCAGCTCGTCCTCGAACACGCGCCGGGTCACGAGCCCGGTCAGCGGGTCGGTCAGCGCGAGCGCCTGCACCCGGGCGCGCAGGCCCGCGTGCTCGATGGCGATCGCCGCCTGGGCGGCCACCAGCCGCAGCACGCCGCCGGGCCCGTCGGGCAGCGCCTCCTGCGCGCGGCGCCAGATCACGATCAGCACGCCGGCGACCTCGCCGTCGCGCAGCACGGGCTGGAAGACGGCCGACCGGGCCGACGTCGCCTCCACCAGCGGCGCCGCCAGCGCCGGGTGGTTGCGGGCGTCGGCCACGAAGTAGGGCTCCTTGGCCGTGAACGCCTTGCCGGAGCTGCCGGCGCCCTCGCGCGGCTGGATGGTCACCGGCTGCACGGTCACGCCGGCCATCGCCGTGGAGACGAACTCGCGCCCCGACGGCTCCAGCAGGAACGCCACCGGCGCGTCCATCACCTCGCAGGCCGCCTCGCAGATCGCCACGCGGGCGTCCTCGCCGCCGGCCAGCGCCTTGGCCACGCGCCCGATCGCGCCCATGCCCTTGGCCTGGTCGCGCAGCAGGTCGTTGAAGCGCCGCAGGTCGCGCGCGTTGGACTCGCGTTCGAGCTCTGAGGCCAGCACCCGGGCGAGCATGGTGAACAGCTGCTCGTCGGCCGCGGAATACGCGTTGCGCCGGCGCGACACGGCGCTCAGCGCGCCGACTCGCGTCCCGTCGGACAGCTCCAGCGGCACGCCGAGGTAGGAGCGCGCCTGCACCCGCTGCTGCATGGCCAGCTTGCGATACGCCGCCTCGGCGCCGACGTCGCCGGTCCGCCGCGGCCCGCGGTCCTCGGCCATGTGCGAGCAGAACGCGTCCCCGAGCGGCAACGCCTGGTTGGAGCGCAGGCCGAACTCGGCGCCGCCGCGCGCATCGACGATCCGGTGGATGAACTGCGAGCGGTCCAGGTGCGCCATGAACAGCCCGGAATCGGGCATGTGCCGCTCGAGCAGGTCCAGCACCGAGCGCGTCGCCTCGGCGAAGGACCGGTAGGTGGCAGACGTCGCGGCCGCCGCCGCCTCGATCGCGCTCACATCCACAACGCACATGATCGACGCAGAACCGGCGGGCCTGAAGCCGGTCATCTGTCTAGTGGTCGCGCCCGGGGGCACGGCGCATCGTCCGGCGAACGCACGGGTCGGCGGGCCGGGCCCGCCGGAATGCGTCGTGTCTCCGGGCGCGGCCGCTCCCGTTCAGCTACCGTCGGCCGCCATGAAGCTCGCGACTTTCATCGCTCCCGGGGCCACCGACCCCCAGGCCGGCGAGGTGCGGGGCGACGAGATCGTGGCCTTCAGCCAGGGCACGGTGCTCGACCGCCTCGCCTCCGGCGACCGCACGCCCGCCGACGGGCCGTCCCAGCGACTCGACGACGTGACGCTGCTGGCGCCCGTCCCGCGGCCGCCCGCGATCTTCTGCGTCGGGCGCAACTACGCCGCCCACATCAGCGAGATGGGGTCCGACCGCCCGGAGAAGCCGCTCGTCTTCCTCAAGCTGCCCAACTCGAGCGTCCCGCCGGCCGGCCCGGTCAAGAAGCCGGCCGTGGTCGAGCAGCTCGACTACGAGGCCGAGCTCGTGCTGGTCATGGGCCCGAACGACGAGATCGCCGGCTACGCGGTGGCCGACGACGTCTCCGCGCGCGACCTCCAGAACTCCGAGTCGCAGTGGACGCGCGCCAAGGGCTTCGACAGCTCCTGCCCGTGGGGCCCGTGGATCACCACCGCCGACGAGGTGGCCGACGTCCGCGGGCTGCGCGTGACCACCCACGTCAACGGCGACCAGCGCCAGGACGGCAACACGAGCGACCTCATCTTCGGCCCGGAGGAGCTCGTGGCCTTCATCGCCGAGACGTGCACGGTGGAGCCCGGCGCGATCATCCTCACGGGCACGCCCAGCGGCGTCGGCGCGGCCATGGACCCGCCGACGTTCCTGCAGGCCGGGGACGTCGTGCGCGTCGAGGTCGAGGGCCTCGGCGCGCTCGAGCACCCTGTTCAGTGAGACTGGATCACGCGGTCGATCAGCCCGTACTCCGCGGCCTGGTCGGCCTTGAAGAAGCGGTCGCGCTCCATGTCGGCGTGCACCCGCTCCTCTGACTGGCCGGTGTGCTTGGCGTAGATCTCGTCGATCCGCTTGCGGGTCTTGATGATCTCGTTGGCGTGGATCTCGATGTCCGTCGACTGGCCCTCGAAGCCGGCCGACGGCTGGTGGATGAGGATGCGCGAGTTGGGCAGCGCCATGCGCTTGCCCTTCGCGCCGCCGGTCAGCAGCAGCGAGCCCATCGACATGGCGATCCCGACGCACATCGTCGACACGTCCGGCTTGATGAACTGCATCGTGTCGTAGATCGCCAGGCCCGCGTAGATCGAGCCGCCGGGCGAGTTGATGTACAGCGAGATGTCCTTGTCGGGGTCCTGGGACTCCAGGTGGAGCATCTGGGCCACGATCAGGTTCGCCACCTGGTCGTCGACCGCGCTGCCGAGGAAGATGATCCGCTCGTTGAGGAGCCGGGAGAAGATGTCGAACTCGCGCTCGCCACGCGCGGTGCGCTCGATGACCATGGGGACGAGAGGCATGTCCCCGTGAGGATAGTTAGATGGCCCGCGGCCGCGGCGCGCGACTGCGCAGCCGCACGAGCAGCGCCTCGATGCGCCGGCCGAGCCGGCGGCGGTCCAGGCGCAGCGTCTCGGCCACGTCGGACGGCGGCGTGCGGTCGACCAGCATGGCCAGCAGCGCCAGGTCATCCGGGTCGACGCGGTGCGCGGCGCCGTCGAGCTGCGCGCGGTCCAGCGGCGGCAGCGCGCTGCCCCCGCGGGCCACGACGCGGATCGCCTCGAAGAGCTCCTCGGGCTCCGCGGCCTTGTCCACCAGGCCGTCGGCGCCGGCCACGCGCGCGGTCACGGGCAGCGACGGATCGCCCCCCGCGGCGTAGAGCACGACCCGCGGCGGGTCGCCCAGCGCCCGCAGGCGGCGGCACAGCGCGAGCCCGTCGCCGTCGGGGTCGAGCAGCACGACGCCGGGGCGCTGGCGCTCGACCAGCTCGACGCCCTCGTGGGCGTCCGCGGCGGCGCCGACGGGCACGAGGCCCGGCTCGGCGCGCAGCAGGACCGTGAGGCCGGCGCGGACGGCCGGCTGGGGGTCGATGACGACGATGCGCGTCATGAGAGGCACCCTCCCGCAGCCAACTGAACTTCAACTAAAGGCAAGCCAAGTCTCTGGGTAACGTTCGGCACGGTGTTCGAGCTCAATTTGCCGAACGTCCTCACGGTCCTGCGCATCCTGCTGGTCCCGGTCCTCGTGGCCGCGCTGTTGCAGGAGGCGGGCAGCGGGGACGCCCTCGCGGCCATCGTGTTCGTCCTGGCGTCGATCACGGACGCGCTGGACGGCTGGATCGCCCGCCGGCGCAAGCGCACCACGACGTTCGGGAAGCTGATGGACCCGCTGGCCGACAAGCTGCTCGTGACCGCCGCGCTCGTCTCGCTGGTCCAGCTCAACCGCGTCTCGGCCTGGGTGGCGATGGTGATCATCGCCCGCGAGTTCGCGGTCACCGGCCTGCGCCAGCTGGCGATGGAGCACGGCCAGGTCATCCCCGCGAGCTTCTGGGGCAAGCTCAAGACGGTCTTCCAGGTGGCGATGGTGCTCGCGCTGATCACCGTCGACAACTCGCCGGCGTGGGTCGACGCGCTCGTCTGGGTGACGACGGCGATCACCGTCATCTCCGGCGCCGACTACTTCTTCGGGTTCCGCTCGCTGCTGGCCGCGCGGCGCGCCCTTCAGAACCCTCGGGGGCCCGCCCGACCGGCGGAGAACGTGTCGGAGCGTCCGCCGGTCGGGCACCCCTAGGTCAGGCCACCCCGTCGAGCCACTCCCGCATCGAGACGTGATGCGGTGAGTGCTCCGCGGTGGCGATCTCGCGCCGCAGCTCGCCCACCAGCCCGAAGCGCTCGGCCTGCACGTTGTGCTGGTGGATCGTCTCCAGGTTCTCCTGGCGGGCCGAGGCGAAGTGCGCGTCGGTGAGGAACGGCATGCGCTCCACCACGCCGCGGATCATCTCCCGCACGCAGTCCTCCACGAAGCGCGGCCGGCGGTGCGCCTTCTCCACCACCGCGCCCTCGTCAGAGCGCTTCATCAGCTCGTAGATCTCCGAGGACATCGAGTCCTCGACGATCTCCAGCAGCGCCTGGGCGTCGATGTCGGTCACGCACGTCTCCGGGCAGCCGATCTGCAGGGTGCCCAGCCCGCGCTGGTTGTGGGTGGCCACGGGCACGGCCGCGAAGATCCGCGCCATCTCGTCCTCGGAGAAGCCGTCGGCGGCCAGCCGCTCGCGCGCACGGCCCTCCACGAGCGTCTGCGCGCACGGGCAGGCCGTCATGCCCTGGGCGCGCACGCCGATCAGCCGCCGCGTGCCGGCCTCTGAGGCGACGGCGACGCCGAGCAGCGAGTAGATCTCCTGGGTGAGGATCCCGGACTCCGGCGCGGGCTTGTACTCCGGGTAGCGGGCCTCGATGTGCACCTCGGCGCGCCGCGCGCCCTGGCGGTCGCGCACCTTCTCGGCTATGTGCTGGGCCAGCGTCTCCGCCCGCAGCGCGCTCTCGCCGAGCACGACCTCGCCCAGCGCGTCGTTGACCACTTCCTCGAAGCGGCTCATGTGCGCGCCCTTCTGGTGCGGGCCCAGGTCCACGAAGCAGTCCAGGCGCGCGGAGTACAGCTGCTCGGTGCCGTTGGCCTGGATCCGGATGACCTTCTCGACGTTCGTGACGCCCACCCGGGAGAGCGACAGCGAGAGCGCCGGCGCGCGGTTCTGGACGTCCTCGAGTGACAGAGTCATGACACAGAGCCTAGGCACCTGGACGAATGACCCAAGGTTTCCCCAAGGACAAACCCTGTATCGCGTGCTACAAAGCCCGAACGGCACAGGCGAGTCCCCGGAAGCGACCACCGGTAAACCAGAACTCGCCCATCGCGACTGACTTCGCGAAACGCCGCTGCTCGGGCGGCGACAAACGGATAGGCACGGAAGGGGCGGCCCCCCGGGGGCGGGGGTCCAGCTCGAGTTACGTCCCGAAGGATCGAGGGGTTGGGCACTAAAACCGATGCATTGCTGGCCGACGAAGCGGCGATCCACGAGATCGACGAGCTTCGCCCGCTGATCGCCGAGGGCCAGGAAAGGGGGTTCCTGACCGTCGAGCGCATCGCCTCCTCGCTCGAGGAGGTGGAGGTGACGAAGGAGCAGGTGGCGGAGCTGCACGCCTACCTGCTGGACCAGGGCATCGAGGTCCTGTCGGCTGACGGCCGGCCGGTCACCTCCGCGGAGCCCCCGGTGCGTTCTGACAAGGACACGCCGGACGGCCCCCGCAAGCCGGAGATCGACCTCACCGTGGAGCCGAGCCTCGACTCGCTGCGGCTCTACCTGCGGTCGATCGGCAAGGTCTCGCTGCTCACAGCCGACCGCGAGGTCGAGCTGGCGCGGCGGATCGAGCGTGGCGACCTCGTCGCCAAGCAGGAGATGGTCGAGGCGAACCTGCGGCTGGTCGTCTCGATCGCGAAGGGCTACCTGGGCCGCGGCCTGTCGTTCCTGGACCTGATCCAGGAGGGCTCGCTGGGGCTCATCCGGGCGGTGGAGAAGTTCGACTACCGCCGCGGCTACAAGTTCTCAACGTACGCGACCTGGTGGATCCGCCAGGCGGTGACGCGGGCGATCGCGGACAAGGGCCGCACGATCCGCATCCCCGTCCACATGGTGGAGAAGCTGAACAAGGTCGTCCA
>JAICUS010000007.1 GCA_025935735.1 Solirubrobacteraceae bacterium
ACGCAGTCGCTCATGCTCTCCACCACCCGCCGGTGGCGCTCCTCGCTGCGGCGCAGCTGCGCCTCCGCGGCGTAACGGGCGGTCAGGTCGGCCATCGTGACCACGGCGCCGAGCAGCCGGCCGTCGGCCGCCTGTACCGGCCCGCCGCTGGCCACCATCGAGTGCTCGCCGTCCGCCAGCGGGATGCGGAACTCGACGTCGGTGACGTGCTCGCCGCGCAGCGCGCGCAGCAGCGGCGTCTCGTGCGGGCCGAACGGCGTGCCGTCCATGTGCATCAGCCCGAAGCGCTCGGCCCACTCCAGCGGGTGCATGTCCTCGCCGAGCACCGGGTGCAGCCCCGTCGGGTCGGCCACGAAGCTCAGCAGGCGCCCGTCGGCGTCGCACACCTGGAGGCGCCCCGCGGCCTCGGCCAGCACGGCCGAGAAGAAGCGGCCCTGCTCCTCCACGCTGGCCTGCAGCGCGCGCTCGGCGGTGACGTCGCGGATGACCAGCATGACCTGGTCGATCGCCCCGCCGCGCGAGCGGAACGGGACGGCGTCGGTGCGGAAGACGGCCTCCGAGCGCAGGCTGCGCCAGTCGAACTCGCCGCTCTCGCCGCGCAGCGCCGCCTCGAGGTAAGGGTCCAGCGCCGCCATCCGCTCGGCGGGGATGACCTCGGCCAGCGGCCGGCCGACCAGCTCGCCCTCCCGCCAGCCCTGGCGCTCGAAGGCCAAACCCTCGAAGCGCACGACCCGGCGGTGGCGGTCGAGCACCATCAGCGCCGACTGCGGCGAGCTCTCGGCGAGCGTGCGGTAGCGCGCCTCGGCCTCGCGCGCCGCGCCCAGCGCGCGCGTGACGAGCACGGCCAGGGCGATCGCGACCGCGGCCAGGACGACGAGCAGGGCGATCATCGGCCGGCGGGCATCAGCGCGGCCCGGAGCGCGTCGCAGGTGGCCTCGAAGACCTGCTCGAGGCCGTCGGCGTCGGGCTCCGCCTCGCCCTGCTCGATCCCGGCCGCCAGCTCGGCCAGGCGGCTCGCGCCGATGTTCTGGCAGCTGCCCTTGAGCTTGTGGGCCGCGCGCCGCACGGCCTCGCCGTCATCGCGCTCCAGTGCGTCACGCAGGTCGTCCAGCAGCGGCGGCGTGGAGTCGACGAACAGGTCGACGAGCTGCTCGACGATCTCCGGGTAGTCGTCGCGGAACACCCGCATGCGGGTCTCGTCCACCAGCGCATCGGCGTCGGCGGCCTGGACCGCGGGCGCCGCGGGCTGGGGGGTGGCGCCGAGCCAGCGCTCGAGCACGGCGTCGAGCTCGTGCGCGCGCAGCGGCTTGGACAGGTAGTCGTCCATGCCGGCGGCCAGGCAGCGCTCGCGGTCGCCCTTGAGCGCGTGCGCGGTCATCGCCACCACGGGCAGGCGCTCGTCGCCGCCCTCCTCGGAGGCGCGGATCGCGCCGGTGGCCTGATAGCCGTCCATCTCCGGCATCTGGCAGTCCATGAACACGAGCCCGTAGTCGCCCACGGCGAGCATCGCCAGCGCCTCGTGGCCGTTGCCGGCGCAGTCGACCGAGAACCCGCGCTTGGCCAGCATCGCCTCCAGCACGCGCTGGTTGACGGCGTTGTCCTCGACCACGAGCAGGCGGTCGCCGCGGGCGGCGATGGGCTCGGGGCCGCCGGCCGCCGGCTCCTCGGTGAGCCCGCTCATCGCGTCGGCCACGGTCTCCAGCAGCCGCGCGCGGCGCACCGGCTTCTGCAGGTAGTGGTGCACGCCGGCCGCGCGCGCCGCCGCGCGGCGGTCGACCGTGGAGGTGAGCATGATCAGCCGCGCGCCGCGCAGCGAGGGCGCCATCGAGATCGCGCCGGCCAGCTCCACGCCGTCCATGCCGGGCATCTGGCCGTCCAGCACGACCACCTCGAACGGCTCGCCCCGGCGGGCCGCGGCGTGCATGGCCGACAGCGCGTCCGGGCCGGAGGCGGCGCTCTCGCAGCGCACGTCGCGGGCGCGCAGGTAGGCCTCGACGATCGCCCGGTTGGTGGCGTTGTCGTCCACCACGAGCGCGTGCAGGCTGTCGGGCAGCGGCGCGCGGCCCTTGCGCGACGGCCGCGGCGCGGCGGCGACGCCGAGCCGCGCGGTGAACGTGAAGGTCGACCCGTTGCCCGGCAGCGACGTCGCGCCGATCTCGCCGCCCATCAGCTCGACGAGCTGGTGCGAGATGGCCAGCCCCAGCCCGGTGCCGCCGAAGCGCCGCGTGGTCGAGGTGTCGGCCTGGGCGAAGGAGTCGAACAGCCGCGGCAGCACGTCGGCCGGGATGCCGATGCCCGTGTCGGTGACCTCGCAGCGCACGAGCGTGCCGTCCTCGCCCGCGGCCTCGGCGTGCACGCGCACCGTGACCTCGCCGGACTCGGTGAACTTGACGGCGTTCGAGAGCAGGTTGGTCAGCACCTGACGCAGCCGCGCCCGGTCGCCGTGGACCATCGCCGGGACGTCGTCGTCGATCCAGGCGAGCAGCTCGATGCCCTTGCCGTGCGCCTGCGGGGCGAGCATCTCGCACGTGTCCTCGACGGCGTCGCGCAGGTCGAAGTCGTGGCGGTCGAGCTCCAGCTTGCCGGCCTCGATCTTGGAGAAGTCCAGGATGTCGTTGATGACGGTCAGCAGCGCCTCGCCCGAACCGGCCGCGGTGCCGGCCTGCTCGCGCTGCTCGCCCGTCAGCTCGGTCTGCAGCAGCAGCTCGAGCATCCCGATCACGCCGTTGAGCGGCGTGCGGATCTCGTGGCTCATGTTGGCCAGGAACTCGGACTTCGACTGCGACGCGCGCTCGGCCGCGGCCACGGCGCGCCGGAGGTCGGTCACGTCGGTCCCCATGCCGGCGACGGCGTAGATCGTGCCGTCGTCGCGCCGCAGCGGGAACTTGACCACGTGCTCGGTGCGTCCCGCGCGGTTCGTGCGCTCCATCTCCTTGACGGTGCCCGTGCGCATCACCTCGAGGTCGGTCAGCCGCAGCCCGTCGGCCCACTCGGGGTCGAACAGCTCGGCGTCGGTGCGCCCGCGGATGTCGCCGTCGAGCCGCATCGCCCGCTTCCACTGGTCGTTGACCAGCACGTAGCGGCCGTCGCGGTCCGTCACGGAGATCGTCATGGTGGTGTGGGCGAGGATGCCCTGCAGGCGGTCCGTCTGAACGCGCAGGTCTTCCGCACGAATGGCGAGGGCCTGCGCCATGTCGTTGAACGCGGCGCCGAGCCAGCCGATCTCGCCCGGCCCGTCCGCGGGCACCCGCGCGTCGAGGTCGCCGCCGGCCAGCTCCCGCGCGCCGTGGGCCACGCGCCGGATCGGGGCCAGGACGAAGCGGTGCAGGCCGAGCGCCAGGAGCAGCACGAGCGCGGCGATCAGCACGCAGCCGCCGGCCGCGAGCCACAGCATGCGGTGGCGCAGCGCCAGCGAGTGCTGGCGCCGCTGGGCGATCTGCGTCTGCAGGGCGCCGCCGAGCCGGGCGAACTCGCCCCGCAGCGTGTCCAGCCTCCGCTTGCCCTCCGTGGTGGCCCGCAGGATCGCGCCGCGGTCGGTCTGCACGGGGCCGTTGACGATCGGCTCGGTGTAGCTGCGCACGTAGTCGGTCAGGTCGACCCGGATGCGCCGCGCGAGCGGTCGCTGGCCCGGCGGGCTGAGCGCCAGCAGCTCGCGCGTGCGGGCGGGGATGACCGCGCGGCCCTTCTCGTAGGGCTCGAGGAACTTGCGGTCGTGCGTGAGCATGTAGCCGCGCACGCCGGTCTCCAGGTCGACGACCATGCGCTCGAGCTGGAGCGCGCGCTGGTTGACCTGGTTGGCCGCCCGGTTGGCGTTCGACACCGAGTCGAGCGAGCGCACGGCGACGATCAGGGTCGCGAACATCCCCGCCACGACGACGAGGATCAGCCCGAGGACGGTGAACGTCGGGCCGCTCAGGCTGCGCGCGCGCAGGCGCGATCGTTGCGCGAGACGAGGGAGCATCGCAAGCTCTCAATCGGCAGGATGCCCGCTCAGGTTGAAATCATTGCCTGCAAGGTCGCTCTGAATGAAGGTCCTCATCGTCGACGACGAGCCCGGCACCCGGCTGCTCACCGCCGCCGTGGTCGAGCGGCTCGGGCATCGCGCGCTGCAGGCCGGCGACGGCGCGCAGGCGCTGGAGCGCTTCGCCGCCGAGCGCCCCGAGGTGGTCGTCACCGACTGGTCGATGCCGGGGATGGACGGCACGCAGCTCGTCTCGCGCCTGCGCGCCGACCCCGCGCCGGGCTACACCTACCTGGTGCTGCTGAGCGGCCTGGCCGGCGAGGACGCCGCGCGCGAGGCCGCGCGCGCCGGCGCCGACGAGGTGCTGGCCAAGCCGCTGGACGCGGCGGCGCTGGAGCGCGGGCTGATCGCCGCCGAGCGCCTGATCGCCATGCACCGGGACATGCGCGACGACGCGCGCCACGACCCCGAGACGGGCGCGTTCAGCTCCGCCCGGCTGGCCGAGGACCTGGCCGCGCTGTGCGGGCGCGCGACCCGCTACGGCCACGTCTACTGCGTGGCGTCCTTCGAGGTCGCGCCGGCGTCCGCCGCGGGCGCGGCGGGGCGCGCGCTGGCCGCGGCCATCCGCTCCGGCGACGCGCTCTACCGCGCGGCGCAGACGCGCTTCGTGGCGCTGCTGCCCGAGCAGAAGCTCGAGTCGGCGGGCGTGGCCGGCGAGCGCCTGCGCCAGGCGGCCGAGACGGCGTCGGGCGCCACGGTGAGCGCCGGCCTGGTCACCACGGCCGCGGGCGACTGCATCCCCGAGGACCTGCTCGCCCGGGCGGCGGAGGCCGCGGCCCTGGCGAGCGCGGCGGGCGGCGGCGTGGTCAACCAGGAGGCCGCGGGCGGCGGGCTGCGGCTGCTGATCGCCGACGACGACCCGGTGTCGCGGCTGACGATCGGCGCGCTGGTGCGGCGCGAGGCGGGGTTCGAGCTCGTGGGCGAGGCGGGCGACGCCGGCGAGGCGGTCGAGCTGGCGCTGCAGCGGCGCCCGGACGTGGTGCTGCTGGACGTCGACATGCCGGGCGGCGGCGGCGCGCGGGCCGCGGTGCAGATCCGCGAGGCGCTCCCGGACGTGCGGATCGTGGCCATCAGCGCCGACGACTCGCAGCAGAATCAGTACGACATGATGCGCGCCGGCGCGGTCGGCTTCCTGTCGAAGGGGGCGACCGCCGAGGAGGTCGTGCGGGTGATCCGCTCCTCGGCCCGGTGGTAGGAAGGTCGGATGATCGGGGCGGGGTGGAGGGGCTGCGCCCCTTCCTATTCCACCGGCGCCAACGGAGGGAAGTCGCCGGTGATGCGCGGGCGCCGGCGGTCGCGCACCTCGCGCTGGCCGCCGCCGGTGGAGCCGGGGAGGCGGCGCTCCTTCTTGCGCCGGTCCACGATCACCGTGACGTTCGGATCGTCGTCGTAGTAGTCCGCCAGCTTCTCGTAGAGCTCGTCGGACAGCGCCTCGGGGACAACGCAGTAGATCACGTCCGCGATCCTAGCTCCATGCGCTGAGAGCGCCAGTCGTTCATGTGTTGACCCCCAGGTGCAGCCGGCCGCGCTCGTCGGCCGCCGCGTTGGCCTCGCGCTCCTCGGGGACCAGCTCGGACAGCTCGTCGCCCTGGGCGTCGCGCCGGACGCCGCCCGCCTCGTCGGACAGGTCGACCTCGAAGCGGTACCAGGACAGCTCCCACATCACCGAGATGGCCACCACGGCGGGGCGGTCGGTGCGCGGGCGCACGCACACCGCGGGGGCGCCGAGCGAGCGGGCGACGCCGCCGACGGTGCGGGTGTGGTCGGAGGCGTTGAAGACGTCCAGCGCCCGCTGCATCTTCAACTCGGCGTTGGTGGGCACCGCGCGGATGTGGCGCGGCTCGCGCGGCGCCTCGCGCACCACCGGCGCGGGCGCGGCCGCGACGGGCTCCTGCTCGTCCTCGGAGGCCTCTTGCAGCTCGCGCGCGCGCTCGCGGCGACCGCGCATGCGCTCCAGGAACGAGCGCCCGCGGCCCTCGTGGCGGGGGTGGCGCAGCGCGAGGTCGTCGGCGCCGGACTCGCGGATCCAGCCCTCGTGCTGGGCGCGCGGCCCGCACAGGTCGCACACCATCCGGCGCTCCCCGCCGGTCAGGTAGTGCTCGGCGTGCTCGCCGCGCAGCAGCGTGCGCCCACAGACGTCGCAGGCGATGTCCAGCTGGTTGGTCTTGATGTCGCGCGTCCGGGCCATGACCTAGCGGGGCGAGAGTAGCAACGGCCTGCTGGGTCCTCGCAGGGAGAATTCTTTCGCCCAGCCGTCGCCGACCGGCCCCGCGCGACACGAAGTCCGCGGTCGGCGACGGCCGTGCGACGTTACGCGAGCGCCTCGGCCTCCTCGCGCTGCTTCTCGATCACCTTCTGCGCGAGGTGCGCCGGGATCTCCTCGTAGCGCAGGAACTCCAGCGTGTACTCGCCCTGGCCGCCGGTCAACGCACGGAGATCCGGGGCGTAGCTGAGCATCTCGGCCATCGGCACCTCGGCCTTGACCTCGGTCATCCCGCCCACGGCCTCGGTGCCCAGCGGGCGCCCGCGGCGGGAGGAGAGGTCGCCCATCACGTCGCCCACGGAGCCCTCGGGGACGGACGCGGTGACCATCATGATCGGCTCGAGCAGCACCGGCCCGGCGTTGGACATCGCCTCCTTCATGGCCTGCGAGCCGGCGAGCTTGAACGCCATCTCGGAGGAGTCGACGGTGTGGTAGGAGCCGTCGAAGAGCCTCACCCGCACGCCCTTGACCGGGAAGCCGGCCACCGCGCCGCCCGCCATGGCCTCCAGCACGCCCTTCTCGACCGCCGGGATGAAGCCCTGCGGGATGACGCCGCCCTTGATCGCGTTGACGAACTCGAAGTCGCCCTCGGCCAGCGGCTCGATCTCGATGTGGCAGTCGCCGAACTGGCCGCGGCCGCCGGTCTGCTTCTTGTGACGCCCGTGGGCCTTGGCCGAGCCCCGGATCGTCTCCTGGTAGGGGACGCGCGGCGGCTTCAGGGTGACCTCGGCGCCGAACCGGCTGCGCATCCGCTCGACGATCACCTCGACGTGGATCTGCGACAGCCCGGCCACGATCTGCTCGCCGGTCTGCTCGTCGCGGTGCAGGTCGATCGTCGGGTCCTCCTCCTGCAGGCGGCGCAGCGCCGTGTAGACCTTGTCCTCGTCGCCTTTGTTCTTGGGCTCCATGGCGAACGCCATCACCGGCGCCGGCAGCTTGATCGAGGGCATGTGGATCGGCGTGTCGCGCGCCGCCAGCCAGTCGCCCGCGTGCGTCTCCTTGAGCTTGGCCACCGCGCCGACGTCGCCCGGCCCGAACGCGTCGGCCTGGGTGACGTCCTTGCCGCGCACCACCAGCAGCTGGCCCACGCGCTCCTTGTGATGGGTGCGTGTGTTCAGCACCTGCGTGTCGTGGGTCATCGTGCCCTGGTAGACCCGGAACAGGTTGATCCGGCCGGCGAACGGGTCGGCCCGCGTCTTGAACACGTAGGCGAACATCTCCTGGCCCGGGTCGGGCTCCAGGACGTGGCCGTCGACGTCCACGCTGCCGCCGTGCTGGACCGGCGACGGGAGGTCGTCCACGATCGCGTCCAGCAGCCGGTTCGCGCCCAGCCGGCTCGTGGCCACGCCGCAGGCGACCGGGAAGATGTGCCCGTGGTCGGTGCCGTCCTCGAGCGCGGTGACGATCTCGTCATGGGAGATCTCCTCGCCCTCCAGGTAGCGCTCCATCAGCGCCTCGGAGTTCTCGGCCACCTCGTCCATGAGCTTCTCGCGGTACTCCTGCGCCTGGTCGGCCAGGTCGTCCGGGATCGGGATCTCGGTGCAGTTGCCTTCCGCGTACTCGTAGGCCTTCATGTCGACGAGGTCGATCACGCCGCGGACCTCGTGCTCGGAGCCGATCGGGATCTCCGTCGCCACGGCGTGCGGCCCGAACGCCTCCTTGAGGGAGTCCAGGGCGCGGAAGAAGTCGGCCCGCTCGCGGTCGAGCATGTTCACGAAGATCAGCCGGGCCACGCCGAGCTCCTGCGCGCGCTCCCACAGGCGGCGGGTGGACACCTCGACGCCCATCACGCCGTTGACCACGACGATCGCGGACTCGCACACGCGCAGCGCGCCGAGCGCGTCGGCGATGAAGCTGGGCTCGCCGGGCGTGTCGATCAGGTTGACCTTGGTGTCGCGCCACTCGAACGACGCGAGCGACGCCGAGATGGACATGCCGCGGGACTTCTCGTCCTCGTCGGCGTCCGAGACCGTCGTGCCGTCGGCCACCGAGCCGAGCCGGGTCGTCGCGCCTGCCTCGAACAGCAGGGCCTCGTGCAGCGACGTCTTCCCGCTCCCCCGGTGGCCGACTAGTGCCACGTTGCGGATCCTGTCTGCGGCGTGCGGCATGCCTGTGCGCTCCTCTCTCCCTCGCGGGTACGACGAAGGATGAACGCTACCGCGCTCAGTCGCGGAGGATGTCGCCCTGCAGGCGCGACTTGAGGCGCAGGACGGCCTTGGTGTGCAGCTGGGAGATGCGCGACTCGGTCACGCCGAGGACCTCGCCGATCTCCCGCAGCGTCAGGTTCTCGTAGTAGTAGAGGGCGATCACGAGCTTCTCGCGCTCGGGCAGCGCGGCGATCGCGTCCGCGAGGCGGTCCTTGACCTCCGACTGGGCGAGCATCTGCTGCGGGTCCGGCGCGTCCGGGTCCTGCAGCGTGTCCAGCAGCGAGACGGCGTCGCCGGAGGAGTCCGAGACCGCCCACAGCTCGTCCAGCGCGACCACGGTCGAGTTGGAGATCTTGACCAGCGTCTCCTGGAACTCGTCCGTGGAGATCTTCAGCTCGCGCGCCATCTCCTCGTCGGTCGGCGTGCGGTGCAGCTGATGCTCGAGCTTGGCGTGGACCTTCTCGATCTCCCGGGCGCGGGCGCGGACCGAGCGCGGCACCCAGTCGAGCGCGCGCAGCTCGTCGATGATCGCGCCCTTGATGCGGGTGATCGCGTACGTCTCGAACTTGATCTCGCGCTCGAGGTCGAACCGCTCGATCGCGTTGATCAGCCCGAGCAGGCCGTAGGAGATGAGGTCGGCCTCCTCGACGTGCGCCGGCAGGCCGGACGACATCCGTCCCGCGACGTACTTGACCAGCGGTGAGTAGGCGACGACCAGCTGCTCACGGGCCTTGTCGGAGCCGTCCGCCTTGTACCGGCGCCACAGGTCCCTGAGCTCTATCGCTTTGACGTTGGTCTCCAGTGGGGCCCCCTAGGCCCGCGGATGGCTCTTTGCGTATGCCGCCCGCAGCCGGGCGGACTCTATCCGAGTGTAGACCTGGGTCGTCGAGATACTTGCGTGTCCAAGCAGCTCCTGGATGGCGCGCAGGTCCGCGCCGCCCTCCAGCAGGTGAGTGGCGAAGGAGTGCCGCAGGGCGTGCGGGTGCACCCCGGTGTGGGCGGCGGCGTGCCGCGCCCAGACCCGCAGGCGGCGGCGGACGTCGGAGGTGCTCAGGCGCCGGCCGCTCTTGGAGAGGAACAGCGCCTCGTTGCCGTCGTTGGCGTGCAGCGCGGGCCGCGCCCGCTCCAGATAGGCGGCGAGCGCCTTCAGCGCCGGCTCCCCCACCGGCACGAAGCGGGTCTTCGCGCCTTTGCCCTCGACTCTGACTTGTTCGGCGTCGAACTCGACCGAGCCGACATCCAGGTCGACGAGCTCCTCCGCCCTGAGTCCGGACGCGTACGCGAGCTCGAACAGCGCCCGGTCGCGCTGCTCGAGCGGCGTGGCGGCGGGGATGCGGTCGAGCAGGCTCGCCACGTCGGCCGGCTTGAGCGTGCGCGGCAGGGTCTGCGGCAGCCGCGGCGCGGGCAGCAGGTCGGCGGGGTTGGCCTCGATCTGGCCGTGCTCGAGCAGGCTGCGGAACAGCGAGCGGGTGGAGGCGAGCTTGCGGGCCATCGTCCGCGGCGCCGAGCCCTTCTGGGAGAGCCGGGCGGCCCAGCGGCGCAGCGCCTGGTAGTCGACGTCGGCCGGCGCGAGCCCGTTCGCGGTCGCCCAGCCGGCCAGCTCGGCGGCGTCGGTGCCGTAGGCGCGGCGGGTGCGGTCAGCCGCGCCGCGGCGGCGCAGGTCGGCGTCGAAGATCCGCAGCGCGGCGCGCCAGGGCTCGGAAACGGCTGCCGTACCCTGAGGTGCCGTGGCCGCGTTCTTCATCGACACCACCACCGGTCAGGTCGCCACGCGGACGCAGCTGGTCGAGGCGGGCGTGGCCGCGCCGGAGGAGACGCCGCCCGCGCCCTGGCACCCGGTGCGCGGCGACCGCGACGCCAGCACCCTGTGGTACGCGGTGATGCGCAAGCCGGTCAAGCACGTGTTCATCGGCACCCTCTGCATTCGCCATTCCGACCATCACGCCTCCCTGCTGCAGAGCGGCTGGCAGGACGTGCCGGTCGAGGAGATCGCCGGCTTTCAGGCGATATAGACCGGCGTGCCGACCGAGACCTCGTCGTAGAGCTCGATCACGTCCGGGATGTGCATGCGGATGCAGCCGTGCGAGGCGGCGCTGCCGATCGACCCGTCCGCGTCGGTGCCGTGGATGCCCGCGCCGGCGTAGATGCCCATCCAGCGCGCCTTGATCGGGTCGTCTGGGCCGGGCGGGATCACCTTGCCGGCCAGGTCCCCCGCCCAGGACGAGTTGGGCACGTGCCAGGACGGGTTCACCTGCATGTTCTCGATGTGGTAGAGCCCGGCGGGCGTCTCCAGGCCGGCCATGCCGACGGCGATCCCGTAGGTCTTGACCAGCTCGAGGTGCTTGTAGAGCTTGAGCGTGAACGCCCCGCGGTCGACCATGATCACCGACGGGTACTTCTCCGCCAGCTGGTCGCTGGAGACCGCCGGCTCGACGGTCTTGGTGTGGATCTTGACCGTCTTGGGCGCCTTCGCGTCCAGCAGCGTGCGCTTGAGCTCCTTGCGCAGCGTGTTGAACTTCACGCGGCGGCCGGTCTGCGACTGCGTCGCGTCGATGCTGCCGTGCTCGAGGTCGACGCTCGCGTCCTTGGCCGGGCGGTTGAGCTTGCGCTGCACGCGGCGGACCAGGCGGTCGATCGCCGCCTGCGAGTAGGTGACGTCGGCGGCCAGGCTCGCGTCGACCTCGTCGCCGCGGACGTCGCGCCAGGCGCGGCTGAACATGCTGCCCTCGCGCGAGCGGGCGAGCGCCCGGGCGACGGTGCCGTGGATGTCGATGCCCACGGCGGCGGCCCTGGGCGTGAGCGTGAAGTGCCGGTGGCGGTAGCGGACCTTGATCGGCTGGGCCAGCGGGTCCAGCAGCGTGCGCTTGAGCTTGCCCTCCGCCTGGGCCGGCTTCATGCCGCCGATGGCCACGTCATTGACGCGCACGCCGGGGGCGATCGTGTCCCTGTGGGAGCGGTCGACGAAGTACGCACCCGCGACCACGCCGAGTGCGAGGGTGGCCAGGAACCCGGCGAGGACGATCAGGCGTGTGCGCATCGAGCGCCGAATGGTAGGCGGCTCGGCGGCGCATTTGGGAGGACTGCAAGCGCTCTGGCGCGTCAGGAAGTTGACTCGCCCTCGTCCCGGCGGCGCACGCTGGGCGAGTAGCGCAGGAACTCCTCCACCTCGCGCTCGTACTGATAGGGCGCGCCGGCGCTCTCGCGCAGCGGCGCCAGGCGCAGCGCCTCGGCGAACGCCTGGACGGTCTCGCGGCTGGTCAGCGCGAACCGGTAGCCGGCCAGCTTGAGCCTGCGGTTGTCCAGGCCGCGGCCGAAGCGCAGCTGGCGGCGGACCACCTCGGGGATCTTCAGGCCCAGGGGCGCGAGCGCCGCGGCGGCGAGGCTCGTCCCCCAAGGCGGCAGCAGCGGCGCGAACGGCTTGCCCAGCAGGCTCGCCACCTCGGAGAGCGCGAGCACGCCGTCCGGTGCGACGTTGAACACACCGGCGAGATCGTGGGTGGCCGCGTGGTGCAGCGCGCCGACGATGTCGTCCTCGTGGATGAACTGGTAGCGCGGGTCGAAGCCGAGGATGCCGGGGACGGCGGGCAGGGCGAGCAGCGCGGTGTGCGTGGTCTCGAGGTCCGGCCCCAGGCCGTTGCAGTAGCGCAGGGTGCTGACCGTGATCCGCGGGTTGCGCCGGGCGAACCCCTGCACGGCGTCGTCGGCCTCCACGATGTCCGCCTCCAGCCGGGACTGCGGCTGGTGCGGCCGGGCCATCTCCTCGGTGAAGAAGCTCGGGTCGTCCTGGTGGCAGCCGTAGTAGTGCGCCGAGGACTTGAACACCACCTTGCGCACGGGCGAGTCCGGGCCGCCGCAGGCGGCGAGTACGTTCATCGTGCCGATCACGTTCTGCTCGTGCGCGGCCCGCGCGCCGGTCACGGCGGTGTCGACGATCAGCCGCGTGTCGACCACCGTGTCGATCTCCGCCGCCTGGACGATCCGCCGCAGCAGCGCGTGCTGGGTGCCGACGCGGATGAACTCCGTGCGGCGCAGCTCGCACGTGGGGTCCTCGGGCGAGACGCCGACGATCGCCTCGACCGCGTCGTCGCGCTCGAGCACCTGGGCGAGGCGGCCGCCCCAGTACGTCGACAGTCCGGTGATCAGGACGCGCATTAGTGGACCACTAGCCCAGCCAGACCGACCGGCGGCCGGCCAGCATGTCGTAGAGCTCCTCCTGGATGCGGCCACGGATGTCCTCGGCGACCGTCTGCACGAGCGCCTTGTCCTCCCACGGCTCGTCGCCCCACTGGTCTGTGGGGACCGGCTCGAGGAAGCGGATGTGGAACTTCGCCGGCAGGTAGCCGAGGCCCGCCAGCAGGCCCATCCAGGGGAAGCTCGGGGTGATCGGGAAGTAGATGAGGCCGGTGAGGCGCTGGGCGACGCCGACGTGGGCGAAGATCGGCATCGCCTCCTCGGCGCCGACGACGGCGATCGGCACGATCGGCGCCCGGGCCCGCATCGCCGCCTCGACGAAGCCGCCGCGGCCGAACCTGCGCAGTCGATAGCGGTCCTTGTAGAGCTTCTCCGACCCCTTGCGGCCCTCGGGGAACACCAGCACGAGCTGCTCCTCGTCGTGCAGCAGCCGGTGGACGTTGGCCGGGTGCGCGGGGACGCCGCCGATCTTCGACACCAGCATGCTCAGGCCGGGATAGCCCTTGAAGAAGTGCTCGACCGTGAGGTGCAGCGGCCGCGGCCGCGGGTGCTCCTCCTTGATCGCCTTGGCGATCATCGGCGCGTCCGGCGGCAGCGCGCCCGCGTGGTTGGAGACGAGCAGCGCGCCGCCGACGGACGGGACGTGCTCGATCCCCTCCACCTCGACCCGGAACCAGTAGCGGTACAGGAAGTCGTAGAGCGCCTTGTCCATCAGGCCCTCGATGCGCTCCGAGCGCCCCCAGTCGGTGACCTGGCGCTCGGGCTCCACCGCGGGCAGATGGGCCCGGCGCGGGTCCGGCGCTTCAAGCTCGGCGCGAGCCATTCGGGGACGGTACGGTAGCGGCGTGCCCGGGTTCACCGAGCAGGTACGGGCGGCGGCCGGACATGCATTCGCCCGGCCGGGCGCGGACGAGACCTACGCCGACGGCGACGACTCGACCTGGCTGTCGGTCGACTGGCCGGCGCTCACGCGGTCGGTCGTCGTGCTCGGGCGGCGGGTGAACGTGGTCGACACCGGCCCGCCGGAGTCAGGCGCGGCCGCCCCGCCGATCCTCTTCATCCACGGCCTCGGCGGGCTGTGGCAGAACTGGCTGTTGAACATCCCGGCGTTCATGGGCGCCCACCGCGTGATCGCGCCGGACCTGCCGGGGTTCGGGCGCTCGGAGATGCCCAACGGCCGGATCTCCATCCAGGGTTTTGCCCGGGTCGTCGACGCGCTGTGCGACGAGCTGGGCGTGGAGGCGCCGATCGTGGTCGGCAACTCGATGGGCGGCTTCGTCGGCGCGGAGCTGGCGCTGGCGTTCCCGACCCGGGTGCGCCGGCTCGTGCTCGTCTCGGCCGCCGGGTTGTCGGTGGAGCACCTCAAGCGCGAGCCGATCCTCGCCGCCGGCCGGATGCTCGCCGTCGGCGTGGCCCGGACCGGCGTCAAGCAGCTGCCGATCGTGAACCGGCCGCGGCTGCGCCGGGCGGCGCTGCAGCTCGTCGTGCGCTACCCCGAGCGGATCTCCGTGCCGCTGGCCACCGAGCTCTCGGCCGGCCCGGGCACCGACGGGTTCGTCGGCGGCCTGGACGCCGTGCTGGGCTACAAGTTCCGCGACCGGCTGCCGGAGATCGAGATCCCGGTGCTGATCGTGTGGGGGCGCAACGACATCCTCGTCCCGGTCGCGGACGCCTACGAGTTCGAGCGGCTGATCGGCGCCAACGCCCACGCGGTGATCTTCGAGGACACCGGGCACCTGTCGATGGTCGAGCGCCCGAGCCGGTTCAACCGGCTGGTGGCCGAGTTCATCGCCGGGAACGACCGGCCCGAGGACGCGGTGCCGGGCGTCAGCGCGTAGGCGCCGGCGAACGGGCCGGGTCCGGCTGCGTCACCGCGCCCTCCGACGCGCTCGACACGAGCGCGGCGTACTTGGCCAGCACGCCCCAGCGCGGCGCCTCCGGGGGCTCGTACTCCGCCAGCCGGCGCTCGATCTCGTCCTCGGGCAGGTCGAGGTCGATCCGGCGGGCCTCGACGTCGATGGTCACCGTGTCGCCCTCGCGCACGGCGGCGATCGGGCCGCCGCGGACGGCCTCGGGGGCGACGTGGCCGCCCATGAAGCCCCGCGTGGCGCCGGAGAAGCGGCCGTCGGTGAGCAGCGCCACCGAGTCGCCGAGGCCCTCCCCCACGATCGCCGCGGTGACCGCGAGCATCTCGCGCATCCCCGGGCCGCCGGCGGGGCCCTCGTTGCGGATGATCACCACGTCGCCGGGGTTGATCTGCCCGGCGGTGACCGCGGCCATCGCGGCCTCCTCGCCGTCGAAGACACGGGCCGGGCCGCGGTGGTGGCGGCGCTCGTGGCCGGAGAGCTTGACCACGCTGCCCTCCGGCGCGAGGTTGCCGCGCAGGATGGCCAGGCCGCCGGTCGGCTTGAGCGGCCGGTCGAGCGGCACGATGACCTCCTGGCCGGGCGTCTCGCGCGCCTCGCGGGCGTGCTCGCCGATCGTCTTGCCCGTGACGGTCACCTGGTCCTCGTGCAGGTGGCCGCCCTCCAGCAGACGCTGGGCGAGCAGCGCCGTGCCGCCGGCGGCGTGCAGGTCGGTGGCCACGAAGCGCCCGCCGGGCTTGAGGTCGCACAGCGTCGGGACGCTGGAGGCGATCCGGTCGAAGTCGTCGATGTCCAGCGGCACGCCGATCTCGCGCGCCACCGCCAGCAGGTGAAGCACGCCGTTGGTCGAGCCGCCGCTGGAGGCGACCGCCATGATCGCGTTCTCCAGCGACTCGCGGGTGATGATGTCGCTGGGCTTCAGGCCGCGCTCGAGCACGTCCATCACCAGCTCGCCGGCCGCGTAGGCCACGTTGGCCTTCGTGGCGTCCTGCGCGGGGACGAGGCTCGGCCCGATCGGGCTGATGCCCAGCATCTCGAACGCCATCGCCATCGTGTTGGCGGTGAACTGGCCGCCGCAGGCACCGGGGCCCGGGCTGGCCGTGGCCTCGATCTCCGCGAGCTCGGCGTCGGTGATCTTCCCCGCGGCGTGGGCGCCGACCGCCTCGAAGACGTCCATGATCGTGATGTCGCGGCCCTTATAGCGCCCGGGCGGGATCGAGCCGCCGTAGAGCATCACGCCCGGCACGTCGAGCCGCGCGAGCGCCATGACCGTGCCGGGGATCGTCTTGTCGCAGCCCGACAGCGCGATCACGGCGTCGAACAGGTGGCCGGTGGTGACGAGCTCGATGCTGTCGGCGATCAGCTCTCTCGACACGAGGCTCGTCCGCATGCCCGCCGTGCCCATCGTGATGCCGTCGGAGATCGCGATCGTGTTGAACTCCATCGGCGTCCCGCCGGCGGCCCGGATGCCGTCCTTGACCTTCGCGGCCAGCGCGCGCAGGTGGAAGTTGCACGGCATCGTCTCGATCCACGTGTTGGCGACGCCGATGATCGGCTTGGCGAGCGCCTCGTCGTCGTAGCCGATGCCCTTCAGGTAGGCGCGGGCGGCCGCGCGGTCACGCCCCTCGGTGAGCGCGCGGGAGCGGTGCTTGAGGTCGTGGTGACCGTTGCCGGCGGCGGACATGGCCGCCGAGTCTACGCGGCGCCCGCGCCGGTCCCGCGGCGGCTGCGCTCCAGGCGCTCGCGCTCCCAGCGGCCGAGCCGCCAGATGTCGCGCTGGAGCTGGCGCGGGTCGACCTGGCGGCCGGGCAGGTGCATGTTCGCGACGGTGATCAGCCGGCGCTCGTCGCCCTTGAGCGCCATCCACTTGGCCAGCACGTCGTCGGAGTCCGGCAGCCGGGCCGAGCCGTACGGCTTGGACTCGTCGGGGAACTCGACGCAGTACTCGTTCAGCAGCCGGCCGGTCTGCGGCAGGTAGGCGACGACCGGCTTGTGGGGATAGATCAGGTAGGCGTACGGGACGCCCTTGAGGTCGCGCCCCGGGCCTTTGCCGCCGGGCTCGCGGCTCTCGCCGCCCCAGACGCGGATGAACCCGAGGTCGCGGTACATCGCCCACTCCTCCTCGTTCACGCACGACTTCAGCAGCTCCCGCGCGCGCTGCTCGGCCCGGCGCTCGCGGCCGGGGTCGTAGGGCACCGGCGCGCCGGCCGCCCGCGCCCGGCGGCGGACCCGCGCCCGCTCACGCCGGCGCTCGACCCAGGGCAGCGAGACCTCCCAGAGCAGCGCGACGATCACGATCGACGTGGCGACGAGCGCGACCGTCACCGCAGCGCGCCCCCACGACCCGCGCACACTTCGCGGCCGCGCCCGGCCGCACTCACTCCGCGGCCCGCCACGGCCCCCGCCGTCACCGCGCCCCGTTGAGGTCGGATGATCGGGGCGGGGTGGAGGGGCTGCAGGCCTTACCCATCAAATGGCGCCGCCGGCGGCGCGTGGGAAGAAGATCACCCGCGCGGTCCCGCGCGGGATCTGGTCGAACGCCGTGACCATCTCGGCCTGGCGCCGGCCGGTCTCGGTGGTCACCGGGATCGCCGCCCACATGCCTTGCTCGAGCTGGCGGCGGAACTCCTCTACGAGCCGCCGCTCGTCCTCGCCGACCTCGACGTCTCCTTCGGCGATCAGCTGCTCGCCGTAGCCGGGGCGCATGCGGAGGAACTTCATGACCCGGATTATGTCACGCGGCCCGCGCCGGGTTCCCCGGTCGCGTGCGCCAACTGCGCACACCGCGTCATGGGCCGGACGGCACCCAGCACGTCGACCGGCCCCGCCCCGGCCCCGACTCCGCGCAGCCCGTCGCGCACCGCCTCCGACGCGAGCGCCCGCGCGGCCCGCGCCGCCTCCAGCGGCGTGTGCCCCATGGCCAGGTGCGCCGCCAGCACGGACGAGTGCGTGCAGCCGGACCCGTGCGCCGCCCCGTCGGGATGCCGCTCCCCGCGCAGCAACTCGACCCGGGCGCCGTCGAAGAACACGTCCGTGGCCTCGCCTCGGTGCCCCCCGGTGACCACCACCGCCTCCGGCCCGAGCGCCCGCAGCGCCCGCGCGAGCGCCTCGGCGTCGTCGCGCCCGTCCGCGCCGGCCGCCGCCTCCTGCGCGTCCACGCGGCCCGCCGCCAGGACTCGGGCCTCCGGCAGGTTCGGGGTGATCACCGTCGCCAGCGGCAGCAGCTCCGTCACGATCGCCGCGCGCGCCCCGTCGTCCAGCAGCACGGCGCCGGACTCGGCCACCATCACCGGGTCGATCACCACCGGGACGCCCGGCAGCAGCGCCAGCGCCTCGCGGACGGCCAGCACGATCTCGCGCGTGCCGAGCATGCCGATCTTCACCGCGTCGACGCCGATGTCCTCGGCGACCGCCCGGACCTGCTCGACGATGAACTCGCCGGGCACCGGGTGGACGCCGGAGACGCCGACGGTGCTCTGAGCGGTCAGCGCCGTGAGCGCCGTCATCCCGTGCACGCCGCAGCGGGCGAATGCCTTCAGGTCCGCCTGGATGCCGGCGCCGCCGCCGGAGTCGGAGCCGGCGATCGACAGCACCGCGGGGACTTCTCGGGACATGCCCCTGAGGCTAGTACCGGCCCCGCTGTGCAACGCTTCGGCGCGATGCCCGCCCGCTCCGCCGACGACGCCCTCGCCGGGTACGCCGCAGCCGAGGGCACGTTCGACGAGGGCTTCGACGCCGCCGGGGCGCCGCGGCCCTCCGCGCGAGCGGCGCTCGACGCCGTGCTGCGCGCCGGACCGACCGAGCTGAGCGAGAAGGTGCGCGCGAGCCTCGCCCGCGGGGCGGTCACCTTCCAGTCGGTGGAGGGCGACCGGGAGTTCCTCCTGGACCCCGTGCCGCGGGTGATCACCGCCGACGAGTGGACGCAGGTCAAGCGCGGGCTCGCCCAGCGGGTGCGGGCGCTGAACGCGTTCGTGGCCGACGCCTACGGCGACCAGGCGATCGTCGCCGACGGCGTCGTCCCGCCCTACCTCATCCGGACCGCGGAGCACTTCGAGCCGCGCATGCGGGGCATGGAGCCGCCGGGCGGCGGCTGGATCGGCGTCGCGGGGCTCGACGTCGTCCGCGACGCCCAGGGCGCGTGGCAGGTGCTCGAGGACAACCTGCGCACGCCGAGCGGCTTCGCCTACCTGCACGCCGCGCGGGCGGCGCTGCTCGAGCACCTCGACGTGCCGCCGGACGCGCTCCCGCGGCCGCTGAGCGGGGAGATCGACCTCCTCGCCGACGCCCTGCACCTCGCCGCGCCGGAGTCCGCGCACGGCCACCGCGCGCCGCAGGCGGTGCTGCTGACCGACGGAGTGGGCAACGCCGCCTTCTGGGAGCACGGCTGGCTGGCCAGTCATCTCGACATCCCGCTCGTGCAGCCGAGCGACCTCGAGCAGCGCGAGGGCCGGCTGTGGTTCCGGCCGCCCGGCGAGCGCCGGCGGACGCTGGTGGACGTCGTCTACCGCCGCACCGACGCCGACCGGCTCGACTCCCCCATCGGCGAGCTCCTCTATGAGCCGCTGCGGCGCGGGACGCTCGGGCTGGTCAACCAGTTCGGCACCGGCGTGGCCGACGACAAGCTCACCCACGCCTACGCCGGCGACATCATCCGCTACTACCTCGGCGAGGAACCGGAGCTGCCGTCGGTGCCCACCTATGACCTCGCGCAACCCGACCAGCTCGCCGCGGCGCTCGACCAGCTGGACGAGCTGGTGATCAAGCCCCGGGCCGGCCACGGCGGGATCGGGGTGCTGATCGCCGCCCACGCCGATGCCGCGGACCTCGCCCGCGCCCGCGAGGCCATCCGGGCCGAGCCCGGCGCCTGGATCGCCCAACGGCTGGTGATGCTCTCGACGCATCCGACCCTCGTCGACGGCCGGCTCGCGCCGCGGCACATCGACCTGCGCCCGTTCGTGTTCCTCGGCGAGGACGCCAACCCGCGCGTGCTCCCCGGCGGCCTGACGCGCTTCGCCCGCGACGCCGGAGCGCTCGTCGTGAACTCCTCGCAGAACGGCGGCGTGAAGGACACCTGGATCCTCCCCTGACCGCGTAGTGGCGCCGCCGCCGCCCGCGGTTCTGGCGCGCAGGCGCGCCGCCGCCGGCCATAGGGTCCCGCGCTCCGTTCGACCAAGGAGCCTCCGATGCCCGCTGCCGCGGCTGTCCCCCGTCCCCTCGTGCTGGCCGACGTTGTTCCGGGCGCGCGCGTCCGCGACGCCGTCCTCGTCGTCGCCGGCACCGCGCTGACCGCCGCGCTCGCCCAGATCGCGTTCTCGATACCACCATCGCCGGTGCCGGTGACCGGGCAGACGCTGGCCGTCGGACTCGTCGGCGCGACGCTCGGCGCGCGCCGCGGCGGGCTGGCGCTCGCGCTGTACCTCGCCGCCGGCCTCGCGCTGCCCGTCTACGCCGACGGCGCGCACGGCTGGGACGTCGTCTGGAGCGCCAGCGGCGGCTACCTGATCGGCTTCATCGTCGCCGCCTGGGCGATCGGCCGCCTCGCCGAGCACGGCGCCGACCGCCGCGTGCGGCAGGCGTTCCTGGCCTTCGTCGTCGGGCAGCTGATCATCTTCGCGTTCGGGCTGGCGGGCCTGAAGATCGCCGTCGGCGAGTCGTGGGGCTGGACGATCCACAACGGCTTCACGATCTTCATCGTGGGCGGGATCATCAAGGCGGCCGTCGGCGCCGTCGTGCTGCCGTCGGCCTGGCAGCTCGCGCGCCGCTGGGAGAACGGACAGGCGTGACGCGCTGATCAACGGCGTCATGCCGCGCGCTCCCAGCGGCCGGCGAAGCCGCGGCGGATGAGGCCGAGGCGCTCGAGCTCGCCCAGCCCCGCGAGCGCCGCGCGCGCCTCGGCCGGCTCGCTGACCAGCTCGCCCAGCGAGCCGCGGCCCTCCTCGACCGCGGCGAGCAGCGCCGCGAGCGGCGGGGCGAGCGCCACCGTCGCCCGGCGGTCCGGCTCGGCGTAGCTGCGGCCCGTCTCGGCGGCGAGGAGCTCGAGGACGTCGGCCGCGTCGCGGACCAGCGGCGCGCCGGACTGGATGAGGGCGTGCGTGCCGGCCGACAGGCGGCTGGTCACCTGGCCCGGCACGGCCGCCACGACGCGCCCGAGCTCCGCCGCGAAGTCCGCGGTGGTGAGCGACCCGGAGCGCTCGGTGGCCTGGACGACCACGGTCGCGGCGCCGAGCGCCGCGATCAGCCGGTTGCGGGCCACGAAGCACCAGCGGTGCGCCTCCGCGCCCGGTGGCATCTCGGACACGACGGCGCCGCGCGCGGCGACCGCGGCGTGCAGCCGGCCGCCGGCGACGGGGTACGGGACGTGCGCGCTGCCGGCGAGCACGCCGATCGTCAGGCTCGGAGCCGCCAGCGCGCCCGCGTGGGCGGCCGAGTCGATGCCCAGCGCGAGGCCGGAGACGACGGGCACGCCCGCGGCGGACAGACCGCGGCCCAGCGCCCTGGCCACCTCGAGACCGTAGTCCGAGGCCCGGCGCGCGCCCACGACGGCCACGCCGTCCGGCGCCCGCAGCGCCTCCGGGTCGCCGAGCACGTGCAGCACAGCCGGCGGGTCCGCGAGGTCGCGCACCCGCTCGGGGTACTCGGCCCGGCAGCGGCAGACGGTCGTCAGCCCGGCCGCGGCGGCCGCCGCCCGCGCCGCCGGCGCGTCGAAGCGGGCATACCGGCGCCGCGCGTCCGTGCCCCCGGCAAGCTCGAGCAGCTCCGCGTCCGGCAGCGCGAGCACGCGCGCGGGCGCCGAGCGCCGCTTGAACTCCACCTGGAGCCGGCCGGCGAGCGCCGCGATCAGCGCCGCCCGGCGCAGGCAGTCGTCGCAGGCGGTCATGCGGCCTCCGCCAGCCATGGGCCGTCGTCGAGGCGCAGGCTCGCCGCCACGTCGATGTGCTCCGGCCCGACGACGCCGGACTCGTCGAGGTCGGCGACCGTCCGGGCGACGCGGAGGATGCGGGTGTGGCCGCGGGCGGACAGCGTGTGGCGGTCGTAGAGCTCGGCGAGCAGCCGCAGGGCGCTCGGGGTGACCTGGCCGAGCTCGCGGATCTGCCGCGAGGTGAGCTGGGCGTTGCAGGTCTCGGGCTGGCCGGCCAGGCGGGCGAGCTGGCGCTCGCGGGCGGCGACCACGCGGGCGGCCACGTCGGCGGAATGTGGCGCGACCTGCTTGCGCAGCGCCTCGGCGCGGGGCCGCTCGACGCGCAGGAAGATGTCGATGCGGTCCAGCAGCGGGCCCGACAGGCGGCGGCGGTAGCGCGCGAGGTCGGCGGGCGAGCACGTGCAACGGCTGCCCTCGACGCCGCAGGGGCAGGGGTTCGACGCGGCGACGAGCATGAAGCGCGTCGGGAACGCCATGACCTGCTGGCCGCGGACGATCGTCACATGCCCGTCCTCCAGCGGCTGGCGCAGCGCCTCGAGGCTCGGCCGGGCGAACTCGCTCAGCTCGTCGAGGAAGAGCACGCCGCGGTGGGCCAGCGTCGCCTCGCCCGGCTGCGGCGGGCTGGAGCCGCCGACGAGCCCCGCCGCCGAGATCGTGTGATGCGGCGCGCGGAACGGCCGGATGGTGGCCAGGCCGGCGCCACCGCGCAGCCCGGCGACCGACTGGATGCGGGTCACCTCGAGCGCCTCCCCGGGCGACAGCGGCGGCATCACCGACGGCAGCCGCCGGGCGAGCATGGTCTTGCCGGTGCCGGGCGGCCCCTGCAGGAACAGGTTGTGGCCGCCGGCGGCCGCGACCTCCAGGCCCGCGACGAGCCCGTTGTGGCCGCGGACGTCGGACAGATCGGCCATGTCGTCCGCGAGCTCGGGCTCCGGGTCGGGCAGCGGCGGCGGCGTAGCCTCGCCGCGCAAGGTGGCGACCAGTTGGCTCAGCGACTCGATCCCCACGACCTCCAGGTCGGGTACGAGCGCCGCCTCGCGCGCACGGCTCAGCGGGAGGACGAGGCGGCGCAGGCCGTGCGCGCGGGCGCCCTCGGCCACCGCGAGCGCGCCGCGGACCGGCCGGACCTCGCCCGTCAGCGACAGCTCGCCCACGACCGCGCACGCCTCGACGGAGGCCGCGTCGAGCTGCCCGGACGAGATCAGCAGCGCGACGGCCAGCGGAAGGTCGAACGCCGGGCCGACCTTGCGCAGGTAGGCCGGCGCGAGGTTCACGGTGATCCGCTTGAGCGGGAACTCGTAGCCCGAGTTGACCATCGCGGCCCGCACGCGCTCGCGCGCCTCCCGCACGGCCTTGTCGGCCAGCCCGACCACGGTGAACGCCGGCAGCCCCAGCCGGATGTCGGCCTCCACCCAGACCCGGCGGGCGTCGACGCCGTCGACGGCGAAGGTGGTGACCCGGGAAAGCATCAGAACGCCGCCTCCAGGTGCGCGAGCTTGACCAGGTCGCCGGTGGCGTCCACGACCACCCCGACGCCGTCGAAGCGCAGGCGCGCGCCGAACGGGCGGTCGGTGGTCTCCGACAGCCAGGCCAGCGCCATCCGGCGGACCTGGGCGCGCTTGCGGTCGTGCAGGGCGAGGAACGGCTCGCCCGAGCCGTCCAGCCGCGTCTTGACCTCGGCGAAGACGAGCGTCGTGCCGTCGAACGCCACCAGGTCGAGCTCGCCGAAGCGCGTGCGGTGGTTGCGCGCGAGGATCTCGAAGCCGAGCGCCTCGAAGTGCCGCACGGCGAACTCCTCCCCCTGCCGGCCTCGGGTGTGGCGGACGTCGGTCATCGGCGCCGCACGCTATGGCGCGGCGGCGAACGGATCAGCACGCGTTTGTCACGAATCTGTGCCAATTCTGTGCCGACTTTGCGCAGGCGCCGCGAAGCGGCGGCGGGGGCGCAGCCCGGCTTCAGGCGCCCCAGACGGCCGGCCGCGAGCCCAGGCCGCGCAGATAGTCCCGGACCGCCGTGACCCGCGGGTGTGCCGGGCGCTCGCGCGCGAGCACGTACTCGGCCCAGCCGACGGCGTTGTCGCCGTTGAAGTCGCTGCGCCGCTCGACGTCGGCGCCCGCCGCGACGAGCAGCCGCACGCTCTCGAGCGCGCCGAAGGCGGCGGCCAGGTGCAGCGCGCCGCAGCCCTGGTAGGGCCCGGCGTCCGGGTCGGCGCCGTGCGCGAGCAGCCAGGCGACGGCGGCCGGACGCTCGTTCTGGGCCGCGTGCACGAGCGCCTCGTCGAGCACGTCCTGGGCCGCGTCGCACGCCGGGAGCCGTTGCAGCCAGCCGACGTCCGCGGGGTTCGGGCGGTGCGCGAACGCGTCCGGGGTCAGTCCGCCGCGGCCGTCGAGGAAGCGCTCGAGGCGGTCGACTCGCCCGGCGCCGGCGGCGATCCACGGCGCGTCGGGCACGAGCGCGACCGCGGCCAACACGTCGGCCGCCGCCCGGGACCCGTGGTAGATCGCGCTCTCGAGCGGCGTGATCCCGTAGATCCCGCGCTCATCCACTCGCGCGCCGGCCGCGAGCAGGATCTGCACCAGCTCGACCCGGTCGAAGCACGCCGCGAGGTTCAGCGGCCCGTCGAGCTCGCTGCCGCGCTCGATGAGCAGGTCGACGCACGCCCGGTCGACGCCCAGCGCGTGGCCCAGCGACTCGCCGAGCTCGTCCGGCTGGGCGACGGCGCCGAGCAGGGAGCCGCCGGCGCCCGCCTCGGCGCCCACCAGCTCCGGTGAAGCGTCGAGCAGCCGCTCCAGCGCCGTCACGTCGCCCGCCCGGATCGCCGCGAGCGCCGCCGCGACCGGCTCGGGGTGCTCGCGGGCGCGCTGCATCGCGACCCCGGACGCTAGCGCGCGACAGGGGCTGTGTGGGGCGGCCGGCCGCCCGATCTGTGGCGCCGCCTGCCGGGGCCGGCGAACGGCCGGCTGGGGAGGGGAGGTCGGCCTTGGGTCCGGTGCGAGGGTCGGGTGTGCGCGAGATTCCGTCGTCGCCGGGCGAATCGATCACCTGCGACCACACTCGGCTTTGCTCAGCGATCCCGGTGTAAAGTGTGTCAGCCCACACGCGCCAAACCTGACACGCGCTGCCGCGGGCGCGACCGAGGCGATCATCCGCGCGCGGCGGCCAGGGCTCCTGCTCCCCTACCCCGCAAGCCGTAACCGTCGGCGCCACGAGGCGTCGGCCGCAAGCGAATCCGTCCGGCCGACGTGACATCGTCCCCCGTATGGTGAGCTGGGCGGATTTTGCACGTGAGCGGCCCGACCTCGCGAGCCGCGGCCAAAAGCTCCTCGAGGCGACCGGGCTGTGCATGCTCGGCACGCTGCGGGCCAACGGCTATCCGCGCATCAGCCCGGTGGAGCCGCTGCTGCACGACGGGCAGCTCTATCTCGGGATGATGTGGCAGTCGCGCAAGGCGCGCGACCTGCTGCGCGACCCGCGCTGCGTGGTCCACAACGCGCACGCCGACAAGAAGGGAACCGACGGCGACTTCAAGCTCTACGGGGTCGCGCGCGACGTGCAGGACGCGGACGAGCGGGAGGGCTACTGCCGGGCGTTGGAGGCGAAGATCGGCTGGCGGCCCGACAACGACGAGTTCCACCTGTTCAAGGTCGACGTCACCGAGGTCGGTTGGTTCCGGGTGGTCGATCAGGCTCACGAGACGGAGGCGTGGCGGCCGGGATCACCGTGACCCGCGGCCAGCGCTCGGCGATCCGCTTGGACGCCAGCCGCTCCTCGTAGACCGCGACCGGCGCCCGGACCGGGTTGTGCCGGAGCACCAGGCCGAGCAGGTCATCCAGGCCGTGCGGCGCGACGACGGTCAGCCGGTCCGCGCCGTCGAGGTGCAGCCCGACGCACGTGGCGGTCTCCGGGAACGTGGCCACCGCGTCGGCGGTGCGGCGGAACGGCTCGACCTCCAAGCCGAACCGGCGCGGGTACCACAGGTGCACCGCCGCCTGGTTCTTCGCCTCCCACGGGAGCTCGGGCGCGACCGCACGCAGCGCGCGCTCCACCGCGTCGTCGCGCGCCGGCGAGAGGTCCGCGGCGTCGAAGAAGCCGAGGTCGACGTCGGCGAGCGGCGTCGGGGACGCGAAGCCGTGGAGGAAGTCCCAGACCGCGGTCCGCACGGCGCCGGCGGAGATCAGCCAGTCCGGGGCGTCCACCGCGCGGGCGGCGCGCAGCGCCCGCATGAGCCAGGGCGTGGAGCGGACGATCGACTCGAGGTCGCTCAGAGGGCCAGCTGCTGGTAGGCCATCGACTGGAACGACATGCGGTGCAGCGGCGAGACGCCGAGGCGGGAGATGGCGTCCCGGTGCTCGGGCGTGGAGTAGCCGACGTGGGTGGCGAACTCCCAGCCGGGATAGTGCTCCTCCATCCGCTGCATGAAGCGGTCGCGCGTCACCTTGGCGATTACCGAGGCCGCGGCGATCGCCGCCGAGGTGGCGTCGCCGCCGACCACCGGGCGCTGGGCGAACCCCGTCGGCGGCACCGGGAACCCGTCGCTCAGGCACAGGCAGCCCTCGACCGCCACGCGCCGCAGCGTGTCGCTCAGCGCCGCCAGGTTCGTCTTGTGCAGCCCGCGCTCGTCGATCCCGCGCACGCAGCGCGAGGTCACCGCCACCCGGGTCGCCGCCCGCAGCACCCGCGGGTACAGCGTCTCGCGCATCTCCGCGGTGTGCTGCTTGGAGTCGTTCAACGCGCTCAGAGAGCGCAGGTCGGTCAGCGAGAGCCGCTCGTAGTCGAACAGCACGGCCGCGGCCACGAGCGGCCCCGCGAGGCAGCCCCGGCCGGCCTCGTCCGCACCGGCCACGAAGCGGTGCTCGAGCGCCCGGTCGAACCGGAAGAGCCGGCTCCCCGACGACCGCGGCCGCCGCTTAGAGGAGCCCGATCCGCTTGGGCGGCCAGTAGGTGGCGAATGCCTCGCCGATGATCCACTTCTTGGGGACTGGGCCCCAGAAACGGCTGTCGTCGGAGGAACCACGGTTGTCGCCCATCATGAAGTACATACCGGCCGGAACCGTGACGGTCACCGGGAAGTCGCACCCCTCACCGCCCCCGCAGGGCTCGGTGAAGGGCTCCTTCTGCAGCTTGCCATTGAGCACCGCATGGCCGTCGCGGATGGAGATCCGGTCGCCCGGGCCGGCCACGATGCGCTTGATGAAGTTGACCTTGTCGCGGGTCGGCGTGGGCTTGTCGCACACCTGACCGGCGGGCGGCTGCCCGCCGCCGCACGAGTTGCCGTTCTCGGCGCCCAGCGGCGGGTGGAAGACCACGACGTCGCCCACGTGCGGCGAGCTGAAGTGCATGCCGATCCGGTTGACGAGCACGCGCTGGCCGACCGTCAGGGTCGGCACCATCGACTCGCTCGGGATGCGGTAGGGCTTGACCAGGAAGGCCTGGATGCCGAGCGCCAGCCCGAGGGCCACCGCGACGATCAGCACCAGCTCGAGCAGCGAGCCCGAGGTCGACGACGACCCCTTCTTGGCCGCCACGGGCCGGCTACCCGGTCTGCTCGTCACCGGCGGCGGCCGCTTCGACGTCCGCCGACGCCTGCGCATCGGCCGCCTCGGCCTCTTCCAGCGCCTGCTGGTCGACCGCGTCGCCCGGCACCTCGTCGTCCGCCGCGGCCGCCGCCTCCGCCGCGGGGTCGTGCAGCAGGCCGCGCTCGACGACCTCCTCCGGCCCGGTGTAGCGGCGCTCGCGCACGCGGGCGCGCTTGCCGACCCGGCCGCGCAGGTAGTAGAGCTTCGCGCGCCGCACGTCGCCGCGGGCGGCGACCTCGATCTTCTCGATCTTGGGCGAGTGCAGGGGGAACGTGCGCTCCACGCCGACGCCGAAGGACTGCTTGCGGACCGTGAAGGTCTCGCGCACCCCTTCGCCCTGGCGCTTGATGACCACGCCCTCGAAGACCTGCGTGCGGCGCCGCGTGCCCTCGATGACCTGGAAGTGGACCTTTACGCGATCTCCGGCCTGGAAGCGGGGGACGCGGCGCAACTGCGTGCGCTCGAGGGAGTCGATGACGGTGCTCATGGGCGTAGGAAGGCCCGCGGGAGCGGTCACCACGGGCGGGCGGATCATGGTAGCGGACCTTTGTGAGCCCGCGACCGCGCCTGCTCAAGGCGCCACTCGCGCACCCGCGCGTGGTGGCCGGAGAGCAGCACCTCCGGGACGCTCCAGCCGCGCCACTCGGCGGGCCGCGTGTAGTGCGGGTACTCCGGCGCGCCCGCCAAGGCCTCCGAGAAGGACTCCTCGACCGCCGACGCCTCGTCCCCCAGCACGCCCGGGAGCTTGCGCAGCACCGTGTCGAGCACGACCATCGCCGCCAGCTCGCCGCCGGCCAGCACGTAGCGGCCGATCGACACCTCCTCGGTCACGAAGTGCTCGAGGATGCGCTCGTCGAAGCCCTCGTAGCGGCCGCACAGCAGGGTCAGCTCCCCCTCGACCGCCAGCTCCGAGGCCAGCCCGTCGTCGAGCAGCCGCCCGCCGGGCGTCAGGGCGATCACGCGCCGGCGCTCGCGGACACGCACCGGGTCCTCGCCGTAGCGGGCCCGCAGCGCCGCCTCCACCACGTCGACGCGCAGCACCATCCCCGCCCCGCCGCCGAACGGCGTGTCGTCCACCTGGCCCCACTTCAGCGGCGTCGTGGCCCGCAGGTCGACCGCCTCCACCGCGTGCCCCAGCGTCAGCGCGTTCTCCACGTGGCGCTGGGACCGGAACCACTCGAACCACTGCGGGAACAGCGTGAAGACGTCAGCCTTCACCGAGGAACCCCAGGTCGACGTCGATGCGGCGCGCCGCGACGTCGATCGACCGGATCGCGTCGCGGACCAGCGGCACCAGCAGCTCCGTGCCGTCCGGGCGGTCGACCTCGAGCACCTCGCAGCTGGGCAGCGCGGTCATCCGGCGCACGAACCCGATCGCGCGCTCCCCGTCGACCACCGCGCAGCCCTCCAGGTCGTGCGCCCAGTACTCGTCCTCCTCCAGGGCGCCCTCGGCGCGCAGCTCCAGGCCGCGCAGCGCCTCGGCGTCCTCGCGCGACGTGCAGCCGTCCAACCGCAGGATCGGCCGCTCGTCCGTCCCGGCCCGGCGGACGATCTCCCGCGGCGCGTCGCCCACGCGGACCGTGCCCGAACGCGGCAGCTCCGGCGCGGCGCCGGCCACGTAGAAGGAGCCGTCGAGCCCGTGCGGGCGCCCGACGCGCCCGACCGTCAGCTCACTCGACGATGTCGACGAGGACGCGCCGGTTGTCCTTGACCGCGGCGGCCTTGACGACCGTGCGGAGGGCCTGGGCGGTGCGTCCGCCGCGTCCGATGACCTGTCCGTAGTCATCCTCGTTCACGGAGAGCTCGAGGACCAGGGTGCCGTCGTCCTCCTCGAACTCCTCGACCTCGACCGCCTCCGGGTGGTCGACGAGGAGCCGCGCGAGGTACTCGAGCAGCTCGCGCACGGCGCGTTAGGAGATGCCCTGCGTCTTGAGGAGCTTCTGGACCGGCTCGCTGGGCTCCGCGCCGACGGAGAGCCAGTGGCGGATGCGCTCCTCGTTGAGCACGATCGTCGACGGGTCCGTCTGCGGGTTGTAGCGGCCCAGCGTCTCGATGAAGCGCCCGTCGCGCGGGGAGCGGCGGTCGGCCACGACCACGCGCCACTGCGGGTCCTTCTTGCCGCCGACGCGGGTGAGTCGCATGCTGACTGCCATATCGGCCGGGCAGGATAGCG